>JBBRIO010000147.1:0-10095 GCA_038220855.1 Bryobacterales bacterium
TGTCGCCCGCTGGGCCACCGACTCCGAAGCCGCCTTCTTCGCCGTCCTTGCTATCGACCTCGCCATCGCGGCCGCTTTCTACTGGGTCGCCACCGACTCCGCCATCGAAGCCGCCGAAGTCCGCAAAGAAGAGATGATCACCACCCTCACCGCCTCCCAGCGCGAAGGCCCAATATCCGCTAGCTAAACAATCTCGCTGATCACCTGGCCGTGGACCTCGGTCAACCGCTCCCGCCGGCCCAAATGCAGAAAGCTCAACGCATCCTGCTGCAAGCCCAACTGATTCAAAATCGTCGTGTGAATATCCCGGAAATGATAGGGCTTCTCTATCGCCTTCAGGCCAATCGCATCCGTCGCCCCCACCACTTGGCCACCCTTCACCCCGCCTCCCGCCATCCACATCGAGAAACCCAAATTATGGTGGTCCCGGCCCTTGGCGCCCTGCGACTCCGGCGACCGGCCAAACTCCCCGCCCCACACAACCAACGTCGAATCCAGCAACCCCCGCTGCTTCAAGTCCTTGATCAGCGCCGCGACCGGTTGATCCGTATGCATCGCCATCCGTAAATGGTTCTCTTCAATGTTGGCATGCGCATCCCACTGCATATCCCCCGGCCCGCCGCCTGCCACCACCGTCACAAACCTCACCCCCCGCTCCACCAACCGCCGAGCCAGTAAACAGCGCCGTCCATAGTCGTCCGTCTCTTTTTTCCCGATCCCGTAAAGCTCCCGAATTGCCTCCGGCTCCTTCGATATATCAAACGCCGCCGGAGCCTCCGTCTGCATCTTGAACGCCAAATCGTAAGCCGAAATCCGCGCCTCCAACTCCGCGTCCCCCGGCGTCATCTCCGCTTCGTTCAGGCTCCGCAACAGGTCCAACGTGCGGCGCCGTTGGGGCGTCGTAATCCCACTTGGCAAATCCAAATTCAACACCGGCCTCGATCCCGACCGCAGCATCGTCGGCTGATAAACCGCCGGCAAAAAACCCTGCGTATACATCGGCTGCCCGCCCTCGAGAGCGCCCTTCGGGTCCGGCAAAACACAGTACGCCGGCAGCGATTCGCTCTCCGTTCCCAACCCGTAGGCCACCCACGAACCCATATTCGGGAACCCGGGCAGGATGCGGCCGCTCATCAACTGATATTGCGCCGCCGAGTGCACCACCATGTCCCCATGGCACGACCGAATCACCGCTAAGTCGTCAATTACCTGCGCCTGATGCGGGAACAGATCCGACACCTCAATCCCGCTCTTGCCGTACCGTTGAAACGTCCGCTTCGTCCCCAGCAACCGAGCGTCCTTGGCCACAAACTGATACTTCGCCTCGCCAAACTCCTTCGGCCGCACCTGCCCGTTCAGTTGGTTCAACAGCGGCTTCGGATCAAACGTTTCGATGTGGCTTGGCCCTCCCGCTTGAAATAGAAAAATCACCGACTTCGCTTTCGCCTTGTCCGGCATGTGCGGCGTTTTCGGGGCCAGCGGATTCTTCGCGGCGGCCTGCGCCGCCATCTGTGCCATCGCCAATGAACCAAAGCCACAAAAGGCGTCAGTCACAAATTCACGGCGATTGCGGGTCCAGCGGATATGTTCAGACATCGTTTCGTTATTCCACGTACAGAAATGCGTTTAAATTCAAAACGGCGAGCGCAAACTCGCGCAACGGCTGCCCCTCGGTCAAATACTGCGCGGCAATCGCCCGCTCTTTCGCCGTTGGCATCCGGCTCGTCGTCAACAACCAAGCCCGTTCAATCATTTTGATCCGGTCGCCCTTGGCTTCCGCTTCCAGTCGCGCCGCAAATGCGGTCGCCATCCGCGCCGCCAAGTCCCCATTGGTCAACTCGAGCGCCTGCGGAGCATGGGTCGAAGATTCCCGCCGCGCACAACTGATCTGCAGATCCGGTGCGTCGAACGTCTCCATCATCGGCAGCCGTAGATTGCGCTTTGCCATCAGGTAGACGCTCCGCCGATTGTGTTCCGCCGGGTCCGGAGTAATTGCCCATTGCGACGGCTTATAAAGGAACTGCACCAGCTCCGGATCCACCGGTACGATCACGCTCGGACCGCCCGCCTTCGGGTTCAACTGCCCTGCCACTTGCAGCAGGCTATCTCGCAGCTCCTCAGCCTCCAGCCGCCGTCGCCCCCAGTGCCAGAGCAGCTTATTCTCCGGGTCCTGCGCTTCGGCCTCTTTGGCTTGCGGCGAATCAAACGACTGCCGCCATGTATTCGAAAGCAGCAACATCCGATGCATCGGCTTCATCCGCCAACCACCGGCCACAAACTGATTCGCCAGGTAATCCAGCAACTCGGGATGGCTCGGTCGCAAACCCATCTTGCCGAAGTCATTCGGTGTCGCCACCAAGCCCCGGCCGAACTGCCAGCTCCAAATCCGATTCGCCATCACCCGCGCCGTCAGCGGATTCTCCGGGTCTACTACCCATTCGCCCAGCTTCGTCCGCGGGTTCTCCGGCAACGTCGGCCGTTCCGGGGTCCCTTCCGGTAGCAAAATCCCTAACGGTCTCGCGCCTACTTTATCTTTACGCCGGTCGTGTTCTCCGCGTTCGAGTAAGTTGATTGGCGAAACCTTGGCGAAATCGTTCGCTACACTATACAAAGCGGGCAACGCTGGCGGCAGTTTGTCCGTCGCGGCCTCCAGCTTCTTCTCGAGCACCGCCTTCTCTTCCTCAGTCTTGGCCTTATCCTTCAACGCGGCCTTCAGCGCCTTCATCTCGGCTTCGGCGCCCTTGGCTTTCTCTTGCCACGCAGCCTGCTCAGCCGATGTCGCCAGCGGGATGTCCTTCTCATGCGTCGCCGAAAAATAGGATTGGATCCGGTAGTAGTCCGACTGCCGAAACGGGTCGAACTTATGGTCGTGACAACGCGCACAACCCAGCGTCACGCCCAAAAACGCCGCGCCCACCACGTTCGTCATCTCAGTTAAGACTTCGTTCCGCGAACTCGCAACTTCCTGATTGCCCGCATTCTTGCGCAACGGTCCCATCCGCTGCAACCCCGCCGCAACCCGCAGCGTCTCCGCCTCGGGCGCAATCTCGTCCCCGGCCAACTGCTCCAGCACGAACTTGTCGTAAGGCTTATCCGCGTTCAGCGACTGAATGACATAGTCGCGAAACCGCCACGCCCCGTTTCGATGGGTGTCATATTCAAAACCGTCCGTCTCGGCGTAGCGAACCACGTCCAGCCAATGCTGCCCCCAGCGCTCCCCATAGGCAGGCGAAGCCAGCAACCGGTCCACCACCTTCTCCCAAGCGTTCGGGGACCGGTCTACCACAAACGCTTCCACCGCCTCCGGGGTCGGCGGCAACCCGAGCAAACTAAACGAGGCCCGGCGAATTAACGTCCGTCGGTCCGCTTCTGGCGCCGGGCGCAATCCAGCCTTCTTCAGCCGACTGAGTACAAACGCATCCACCGGCCCTTGGGCCCAGGCTGAATCGACGGCCTCCGTAAACCTCGGCACCTCCGGAGTCGTTCGCTTCTGAAACGCCCAATGCCGCCTCTCAATCGCGGTATACGTGCCCAGCGGAGCGATCGTCTCCTCCGCAGCCAACTGAAAAACAAGCGTGGCTGTCAGCAACCCGGCTAACTGAGGAGATCGCATATATTACGAATAGTACATCTGCCCAGCGCCAACCGCAATGGGCCTCTTCCACGGACCGGAGCTAAGCCGCCGCAGCTTCCTTCATGATCTTGACCAGCGTGTCCTCCACCTCTTGAGCGACCGCTTCCAACTGAGGCGTATTAAACATGGAAAGTAACGTGGTCGGCTGCAAGGTTGCCAGCGTGGTCTTTCCATCCTGTTCGTAAACGGAGATCCGGCAGGGCAATGCCGTCGAGACCCGCATGTTTTGCTCTAGCACTCGCTTCGCCTGCTGCGGCTGACAGACCTCAAAGATGAGACATTCCCGTTCGAACGCCACCCCTTTTTTCTCCATCGTCTCCTTAAGGTTGTGAACCTGCATCACTCCAAAATGATTGGCCGATACCGCCGCCTGCAGCGCCGTCGCCGTTTCGGCAACGGACTTTCCCGTCGTGATCTCAATCAGCATTGTTTTCTTTTCCGTCCTATTCGTGATGGGCTCCGGTCGGTTTGTCGCCCATCTCCTTCATCATCGGACATTGCGCCATCGATTCCTTCCCCATCTGCATATGCAGCATCATGTGCTTCATCATCTCCTCTTCCATTTTTGCCTTCCGCGCATCCATCGTCATCTTTTGCTCCGCCATCTTTGTTACCACGGCGGCCATCAAGCCCATCTTCGCGCTCTCCGGGGCCCGATTCATTGCCGCTAACTGCTCAATCAGCGCATCGTTTTGAGCCTGCATGTCTTGCTTCATGCTCTTCTTTGCCGCCTTCATCTCCTGGCAGCCTTCCATCATCTTCCCCTTCGCCATATCCATCCCCTTCATCTCCCCCTTGGGCGCTGGTTGTGCAGCTGCACCGACGGCACTCATCAAGATCAATGCCAACATCCAGCTAATCCGATAACCGTTCCGTTTCTTCATCTGTATTCTCCTGTAAGTAGGTTCGCTGCAGTGCAGCAAACTTCCAATTGCACGCTGATGGCCATCTGAAAAACCGTCGCTTATTAACGGGCAGAACCCGACTCTCCGACCGCGCTCGGTCATCTGACCTCATTCGGTCGGTTTCCCATCCTGTGCCCCATCGAAATGGGTATCATGGGCGAATAAAGATGCTAACCGCCATCCGCCTCTCGCTCGCGCCGCTCCTCCTCGTCGGCCTTTCCTTCTGTCAAGCTGTCCCAGACCCCGCCTTCTCCCCAGAGCGCCTCGCCCGCATCGGAACGTTCCTCCAACAGTCCGTCGACCAAAATAAAATCGCCGGGGCCGTCGCCCTCGTCCTCCACAACGGCAAACCCGTCTATGAACGCGCCGTCGGCTGGAGCGACAAAGAAGCCGGACGCCGCATGACCACAAACACCGTCTTCCGCATCGCCTCCCAAACCAAAGCCATCACCAGCGCCGCCATCATGGCCCTCGTCGAAGAAGGCAAAATCGGCCTGAAAGAACCCGTCGGGCACTTCATCCCCTCCTTCACCAAAACCACCGTTGCCCAGCCAACCGAGTCCGGCCTCAACCTCGTCCCCGCGAAACGCCCCATCACCATTCAAGACCTCCTCACCCACACCGCCGGCATCTCCTACGGCGTCAACGCTCACTTGGCGCCCCTCTACGAAGCCAAAGGTCTCGGGCCCGCCGCCGGCAATGGCTGGTACACGGCCGACAAGGCGGAACCGATCTGCGAAACGATGGAGCGCCTCGGCACCCTCCCCTTCCTCACCCAACCGGGCGAAGCTTTCGTCTATGGCTACAACACGGACGTTCTTGGCTGCGTCGTCGAAAAAGCCTCCGGCATGACCCTCGCCGAATTCATTCGCACCCGCATCACCGCCCCCCTCGGCCTCAAAGACACCCGCTTCTTTCTCCCCGCCGCGGAACGCGATCGCCTCGCTGCCGTCTACTCCACGAGCAAAGGAGGCACTTTTGTCCGCGCCCCTGAAGGCTCGAAAGGCCAAGGCGCTTACGTCGATGGTCCCCGCGTCAGCTTCGCCGGCGGTGCCGGGCTCACCTCCACCGCCCGCGACTATGCCCGCTTCTTGGAAATGATTCGCCGAGGCGGTGTCCTCAATGGCGTTCGCATCCTCGCCCCCCGTTCCGTGGAACTAATGACCACCAACCAGTCCGGCGACCTCCACGCCAAATCCTCCGGACCCGGTCTCGGCTTCGGCCTCGGCTTCCAAACCACCGACCGCTATGGTGCCAACGGCATGGCCAGCGTCGGCTCCTTCGGCTGGGGAGGCGCCTACGGCACCACTTATCTGGTCGATCAAAAAAGCGGCCTCGTCCTCGTGCTCATGCTCCAACTCATCCCCAACGGCACCGACGTTCAAACCAAATTCAACACCCTCGTCTACCAGTCGCTCCTGCACTAACGGCCGCCTAGCCGTTACTGCCAAACTTTTGCCTTGACTGTACTAGAAAACTAGTACACTATCACGCTAGATGTCTGCGGCTCCGAAATCCGTCCCCTTCCGCTTCCGTCTCGATCTCGCGAGCGGCGTCCCTGTTTACCGTCAACTCATCGAACAAGTCCGCAACGGCATCGTCTTCCGTTCGCTCCGCCCCGGCAATCAACTCCCCACCGTCCGCCAAACCGCCGTCGACCTCTCGATCAATCCCAACACCGTCGTCCGCGCCTACCGCGAACTCGAAATCCTCGGCGTCATTGAAACCCACCAAGGCACGGGCACCTTCATCAGCTCCCAACACAAGGTCGAGCGCGACGACGTGGAACGCCAGCGTCAACTCGATCAAATCGTCAGCGAATTCGTCGCGCGCGCCGGCGCCTCCGGCTTCAAACTCGAAGATATCCTTACCCGTCTAAAAGAGAGAAATACGAGCCAATCCCAATGAAAATCACGCAACTCAACTCCACCATCAGCCCCTTCGGCACCGTGCTCCTTGTCGCCTGCCTCCTGCTCGGTGCCGCCACCGCCCTTCTCTTCCGCTCTCCCTGGCCCTTCGCTCTCTTTCTCCCGGTTGGCGTCTATCTCCTTCTCGCCGTCCGGGTTGCCGACCAGTGGGAACGCGTCGCCGTCCTCCGCCTCGGCCGCTTCCAAGGCATGCGCGGCCCGGGCATGTTCTGGATCATTCCGGTCATTGACTCGGTCAGCACCGCTGTCGATCAACGCGTCCGCGTCGGCAACGTGAAAGCCGAATCCACCCTCACCCGGGACACCGTCCCCGTCAGTGTCGATGCCGTCTATTTCTGGGTCGTCTGGAACGCCGAAAAGGCGATTCTCGAAGTCGCAGACTTTAGCGAGGCCATCGCCATGGCCGCTCAGACGGCGCTCCGCGAGTCCATCGGTCGCCATGAACTGGCCCAGATGATCACCGAACGCGAATCCATCGGCGTCGAACTCCAACGCACGCTCGACGAAAAAACGAACCCGTGGGGCATCACGATTCAGTCGGTCGAAGTGCGCGACGTCCAAATCCCCCAGGCCCTCGAAGACGCCATGTCCCGCGAAGCCCAAGCCGAACGCGAACGCCGCGCCCGCATCATCTATGGCCAGGCGGAAGCAGAAGCTGCCGAGAAGTTCGTCGCTGCCGCTAAGGTCTACGATGGCCACCCCGCCGCTCTCCACCTCCGCGCCATGAACATGCTCTACGAGGCGATGAAAGAAAAAGGCGCCATGGTCGTCGTCCCCTCCTCGGCCGTCGAAACCATGGGCCTCGGCGGCCAACTCAGCCTCACGTCCATGGCCAGGAACACCCAGTGATAAACTCGGGGACGAGTCTATGCTCTTGCTCGCCGCTGCCACCTTCCTCGGCAGCCAACTGTGCCGCCCCTGCCACGCAACGGTTTTCGACGCCTATGCGAAAACCCCCATGGCGCGCTCCAGCGGTCGCGTCGAATCCATCGCCCCCGCTAGCTTCAACGCCGCCGGCCACCGGTACCAGATCGCCAATCAAAAGTTGATCTTCGACGGCGGCTCTGCCTCCATCGACTACTTCATCGGGTCCAACGCCGCCGGGCGCTCGTACCTCCGCGAGCGAGATGGCTACCTCTTTGAACTGCCCGTCACCTGGTACGCCCAGAAACAAGCCTGGGACGCCTCCCCCGGCTACGAGGATCATAAAGAAGTCCATCTTACCCGCGCCGTCGAAGCCAGTTGCCTCCAGTGCCATGCCAGCCGGGTCCGCCCCGTCCTCGGCACCCAGAACCGCTTCGGCGACCCGCCGTTCCTCGAAAACGGCGTCGCCTGCGAACGGTGCCACGGTCCCGGCAGCGAACACGTTCAGGCCCCTGCCAAATCCAAAATGGTCAACCCCGCCCGGCTCGACCCCGAACGCCGCGACGCCGTCTGCAGCCAGTGCCATCTAACCGGCGAAGCCCGCATCGAACGCCCCGGCCGCAAGTTCGCCGAATTCCGCGCCGGCGAACGGCTCTCGGACGTAGCCACCTACTTCGTCTCGAAAATGGGTCGACGCGATTTGAAGGTCACGAGCCACGTCGAGAAACTCGCCGCCAGCGCCTGCAAAACCGGAGCCGGCGACGCCCTCTGGTGCGGCACCTGCCACGACCCCCACACCAATGCCGACCACTCCCAACCGGCCTGCGTAGGCTGTCACGCCGCCGCGCATCGGCAGCAGGAACGCTGCGTCACCTGCCACATGCCTCGCTCGAAAGCCGTCGACGCTAACCACGGGGTCATGACCGACCACAGTATCCCCCGGAAGCCGAACCGCGAGCCCGAGCCGACGCTCGAATCTCTAGTCCCGTTCCTCGGCTCCGGCGACGACCGAGCTCTCGGCCTCGCCTACGCCGAACTCGGCGACCCCCGCGCCAAAGCCTACCTCCTCCGCGCCGTCCCCCGGGATTGGCCCGTCCAACTCCGTCTCGCCGTCCTGGAGCCCGACCCCGTCCGCGCCGCCCAACTCTACGAATCGGTGCTGCGCAGCAACCCCTATGAACCCGCCGCCCTCGTCAATCTAGGAACCCACTTGGCCCGTCAGGGTCGAACGCTCGAAGCCGGCCGATTATGGGATCGGGCCTTGCTCGCCAACCCCGCCCTCGAAGATGCGGTCTTAAACCTCACCCAAATCCGCCCCGCCAAAGACTCCCGCCTCCTGCTCCAAAAATATCTCGAACTCAACCCCGTCTCTCGCAAGGCGCTTAGCCGGTTGGCCGAACTGGGCACTTCTCGGTAGCATGGGAGTCAGCGTGCTCCGCTTTCTCCCCCTCCTCATCACCGCCGTCGCCACCGCCGCCCCCCCGCCCATTCGCTTCGAAGAAATCGCCGCCCAATCGGGTCTCCGCTTCGAACTCCAGAACGGCGAAGCCGGCGGCTTCCATCAAATCGAACTTACCCTCGGCGGAGTCGCCGCCTTCGACTACAACAACGACGGCTGCACCGACATCTTTTTCTCAAACGGGGCCGCCATCCCGTCTCTTCGCAAAACCACTCCCAAGTTCTCCAACCGCCTCTTCCGCAACAACTGCAACTTGACCTTCACCGACGTCACCACCGAAGCCAGCCTCGCCGGGGAAGGCTACGCCATGGCCGTCGCCACCGCCGACTTCGACAACGACGGCTTCGCCGACCTCTTCGTCGCCGGCGTCAAAGGGAACACCCTCTATCGCAACCTCGGCAACGGCCGCTTTGCCGACGCCCGCCTGGCCACCTCCGACGGGGTCGCTCCAAAGTGGGCCGTCTCCGCCGGCTGGTTCGATTACGATAACGACGGCTGGCTCGATCTCTTCGTCGCCAACTACGTTGTCTGGGACGCCGCCACCGAGCCCCGCTGCGGCACCCCCGAACGCCAATACTACTGCCATCCCAACGCCTACCGAGGCCTGCCCAACCAACTCTTCCATAACAATCACGACGGCACCTTCACCGACGTCTCCGCCGCCTCCGGCATCGGCCGTCAGATCGGCAAAGGCATGGGCATCTCCTTTGCCGACATGGACGGCGACGGCCTTACCGACATCTTCGTCGCCAACGACTCCGTCCGCGGTCTCCTCTTTCACAACCAAGGCCAAGGCAAGTTCAAAGAGATCGGCCTCGAAGCCGGAGTCGCCCTCCGCGACGACGGCTACGCCATCGCCGGCATGGGCGCCGACTTCCGCGATCTCGATAACGACGGCAAACCCGATCTCCTCGTCTCCGGAATCATCAACGATTCCTTCCTCCTCTTCCGCAATCTAGGCGGCAAAAACGGCTTCGAAGACTACGCCCAACGCTCGGGGCTCCTCATGAGCACTCGTCAACTCACCGGCTGGAGCCTCGGCATGTTCGACTTCGACAACGACGGTTGGAAAGACCTCTTCTTCGCCCTCGCCCATCTCATGCAACTCGACCGCTACCTCGGTCGCGAATCCGCCCTCCCCAACCGCGTCTATCGCAACCTCGGCGGCCAGCGTCTCGAAGATGTCTCCTCCACCGCCGGCCCCGCCTTCCAAGCCCCCGCCGCCCATCGCGGCGCCGCCTTCGCCGACTTCGATAACGATGGCAAAGTAGACGTCGTCGTCACCGCCGTCAACGGCCCCGCCAA
>JBBRIO010000148.1:0-10027 GCA_038220855.1 Bryobacterales bacterium
ACACTGAACCCCCAACGAACGGGGAGTGCTCCCTTGACCGCCGCCAACGCAAGCGGCGCCAATCGTTTTATCACCGATACCGTCTTCGGCCAGACTCGCACGGTCTATGACATCCAAGGCTCCCGCAGTCCACTCTCGGCGCAGGGCGGACTCATCTACCAAGCCAAGGACAAGGTGCCGCGCGACAACTACTCAATGGAGTTCGTTTTTGCCATGAGCGCCGGCAGCACCGGCTGGCGCCGGGTTTACGGCTGCGTGAACCGGACTCGCTCAGAAGGACTCGCGTTGGACCCCTCGGGCTTTCTAGCCTACTTTTCAGGCCTCAGCAGCACCGGCAACGACAAGCTCGCGGCAGGCACCTACTATCACGTCGTTATCGTAAAACGACCCGGCGAGATGCAGCTCTATCTGAACGGCGCCCTGGTGGCATCCCGCACCGGTACTGCGCTTGGCGTGATGGATACCGCGGTCAATCCGGAACAGTTGGTGCATCTGTTCCTGAGCAACGATGTTTTTGAGTGGGCTCCGGCCCGGATCGCCCTGTTCCGCGCCTATGCCGGGCCGCTCTCGGCCGCCGAAGTGAGAGAAATTTATGCCAGTCCGTTTACGTCGACCGTCGGACTGCCTAAGCCTGGCTTCCAAAGCTCTGGCATCGTAAACAGTGCGTCTTTCTCTCCCAACAATGCGATCACGCCCGGTGGATTCTTCACGATCTTCGGCTCCGATCTCGGCGACGACTTTGGCGATTGGGGGCAGTCTTTTGTGAACAACATCGCGCCGCGCCGCCTCAACAGTGTCCGTGTCCTGGTGAACGATCAGGAAGCCTTTATCGCTTTTACGAGTTCGGCCCAGATCAACGCCATCGCGCCGGATAATATCCCCGAAGGGCCAGTGACAGTTACGGTCGAATATAGTAACTTGCGCAGTACGGTGGTGCCCACCCAATCACGCCGGATCAACCCCGCGACCTTCCGCTTTACGCCGCAGGATAGTCGTTATCTGGCGGCCACGGCCAATGATGGCAGTGCCTACATCGGGCCGGCGGACCTTTTCGGTACGAATGGTCAACTCAGTGGCCTCGCGCTGCGCCCGGCGCGCCCTGGCGAATTCGTTGTGCTGTATGGCACCGGTCTCGGGCCGACGACTCCACCAGTTCCCGCCGGTCAGATTCCGCCTGCACGCAATGGCGGTTATCCGATCTCCAGCCCCTCCGAGATCCGGCTCACCCGGAATGGCCAGACCACTGCCGTGGTTCCGGCCTACTCTGGACTCTCCGGCTTTCCAGGGCTCCATCAATTGGTGTTCCTAGTGCCGAATCTCCCGAACGGCGACTACGAGACCGTCCTTGTGGTGAACGGGCTGTCTTCGCCTTTGGGAACCTTTCTGCCGATTGGCCAATAGGGGACTGAGACACTGACTGTAACGTTCGGCGGAAGCGCGGGGTTGTCCCGCTCCAGGTTGAGTTCAGAGCGCACAGGCGAGGGCGCGGCACCAAAGGGCGAGGAACTCGCCCATCCTGCCGGGCCGGAGCGACTCCGTTGTGCGCGGTTCCAAGAAAGCGCACAGGCCGCGAGGGCGCGGCACCAAGGACGAGGAATTCGCCCATCCTATCAAAAAGTGTGGCCCGAGGCCTCTCTCTCCTTGCCACTTCGCAACACCTCGGCCGACGGTGAGTTCTTGCCGAACTCCCGCTTCTCCTCATCCCACGAACGGGGAACTTCGGCGTGTTCGCTCACGTGTAAGATCTTGCCGGCGGGCATCTTGAAGTAACGGTTGCCTCGAAATCGCTCCAGCGGCAGCACCGCGTCTCCAAGCCGTTCAACAGCGACGTTTAGGACAGCTGGCACAAAGAAAGAAGGCCAACGCGTCCAAATGCCGCGTCTTCACGATCGGATTTCCATAGTACGGCGGCAGGAGCGATACGCTCCTGCCGCATACCGCTGTCGCTGCTGATGAGGCCAACCCCGCCATCGATTCTCGCCGAATCATCGTATCTGCCCTTCCACCCTCCGCAGATATTCGAGCGCCCGCCGCGCCACCGTCTCCCCGTCCGGTTTGAAATCAAACACCTCGATCGAAACCCATCCGCGATACCGAACCTCTTTGAGCGCCTGCAGCACCGGCGCAAACGGATAGTCCGCCGCTCCGGGATAGCGCCCATCGAGCTCGTTCAGGTGTACATGCCGGAGCACCTGTTTGTGCTGCCGGATCACGTCGCCGTGGGCCTGCTTCTCCGCCACCGCGTTATGCGTGTCGAACATCGATTGCACCGCTGAGCTATGGGCCCGCGTGCCTGCGGCAATCGCCTCAGCCATCGTATGAATCACATTGCACAAGTGCGGCGCTAACGGCTCCACCGCGATGGTCACCCCGAGCGCCTTGGCCTGCGAAGCGATCGCGGCCAGTCCCTCTGTCAAGCGCTCGGTCGCCTCCGCCGGTGTCACGCCTTCAAGCGCGTTCCGCTGCCGGCTCGATCCAAATGCAATGACGGGTTTAGGACCCAACTCGGCGCACAGGTCCAGAATCCGGCGAAAATACTCCCAACTCTTCTGGCGCAACGCCGCGTCGGAAGTCGTAAGATGCAAGCCCGGCGGTGCCTTCAGCGCATTATGAAAACCGGTGAACTGCAAACCCTCGGTTGCGATCACGCGCCGAATCTCCCGGCGCGCCGAGGAACTCAACGCCGCCGGATCCGCACCCAGATGCGCCGGCTCCACTTCGATCCCGGCATAGCCACAGCGGGCCGCGGCCTCACACGCTTTCGCGAAAGGCATGCCGGCAAAAGTTTCGCTGCAGATCGCCCAGCGGAACGCCGAGCGCGACGCGGCCGCCGCGGAAAACAATAGGCTTCGTCGGGTCATCGGAGGTCGAAAAGCCTCTTCGCGTTTTCTGAGAAAATCTTCGCTTCGTCCCGTGCTGGCAGCTTCAGCTTCTTCACCTCCGCGATGATCAGATCCGGCTCCACCCACGGGTGGTCGCTTGAGAAGATCAGCCGATCTGGGCCGACGAATTCATAGCCATAGCGAATCGCCTGCGCTAGCGGCGACACCGTATCGAACCACACGTTGCGTAGATACTCGCTCGGCGCGCGCTTGATGTTCTCGGCACCCCGCTTCAAGACCATCGCCTGGTGATCCACCCGGCCAATCAAATAAGGCAGCGCGCCTCCTACATGCGGGCACACCAGCTTCAGTTTGGGATGCTGCTCGAGAATGCCAGCCATGATGATTCGGCCCAGCGCAATCGTCGTGTCGAACATCAAACCCAGGCCCCCGGTCATCTCCCGGCCCTTGGTCGCTTCGTACGTCAGCGGATAAGCCGGATGGAGCAGCAACGGTACGCCCCTCCGTTCGGCCTCCGCAAACAGCGGACGGAACTCGTCCTCATCGCTGAACCGGCCATTCAGGTTCGAATAAAGTAGGATGCCCTTCATCCCGAGCTTGCCGACCGCCCGATCGAACTCGGCCATCATCGCCGCCGCCGAATTGAAGGGCAGCGTCGCCAGCCCAAAGAAACGGGTGGGGTGCTTTCGAACAGTGTCCGCGATAAAGTCGTTCAACATCCGCGCCATGGCCGGCGAGTCGTCGCCGAACAACTCGGGGCCGGGGTCGTTGATCGACAGCGCCGTAATCGCGATTCCCGACTTGTCCATCGCCGCCAACTTCGCGTCCACGTCCGTATGGCTGGGCATCAGCTTCCGATGCCATTGTCCGACTACCACAAAGCGATCCGCCCCTTTCCGGTAAACGTAGGGAGCCTCTTTCCGTTTCTCGAGCAAGGCCAGAAACTCGGAGGAAAACAGATGACTCTGGCAATCAATCTTGCCCGGCTCCGCCCCCTGTAGTGTGGCGCCCCCAGCGGCTGACAGTAGCAGTTCGCGACGTGTCATTTTCATGCCTGCATCTCCTGAATAACTCTGCCGGCCCGCCCGGCGTGCGAGCGACGGCCTCATATCTGAAACGCCTAGCATACGCCTAGCCTTCGCCGAACGTTGGTTCCATCACGTTCCCTGGCGTTCTATCAATGATTTTGCAGTTGTTCAACGTTCAGGTGAAAGTAGGAAAAACGCGCCGAAGGGAATTCGCTGGATCCGCCCCACGTGCTTCTTGCCGCCTCGATCCCGAACTCTAGCCGGTCGCCGAGCGCAGCCGCGGGCACTTGCAAAGGCAACTCCGGATACTTCAGGCCATCTCGGGAGAAGGAAGAAATGAGCATCCCTTTTCGGCATTCGATCCGCAACTCGACCGGTGGCTGGCCTCCATAATCCCGCGGATTGCCCTGCAGATGGCCGAGGTGTTCGGCGGTGATAGATCCCCCATCGAGATCCCAGCGAATCACCCGAAAATGGGAGCGGCTGCCGTTGACGGTCAAGCCGGCCGACGTGCCGTCGACAGACTTAAAATCCAAGCGCGTCGAGATCGTCCAATCTGCTGCCGGAGCCGGCCGCAGCAGGCTGGTCGAATAGGTCTTCTCTCTTGCGCTAAATAGGAACAAGAGCGATCCGCACTCCCAGATCGGCAGCGGCAATTCCAGACTCACCACTCTCCGCCTGCCCGGCAGCGAATCCACCACCGGAACCTCCGGATCGAAACTATGGAAATCCGTGCCGGTGCTCAAATGATCGAAAACCGCGGACGTCGATTGGGGCGCCCGTTCGCCCGTTCTGAGCGTACAGGGCCACCCGCGTCGAAAGTGTTCCCGGCATTTCAATCTCATTGCCCAGGCGCTTCCACTCGACGCCATCACGGCTGATGAACGCCGTGAACCTCGCTTGTTGGCGACGGATAGAAAGCCCGATCGGCTCTCCGCTCTGCCCCGACGGATCGTAGACAAAGGTGCCTTTGGGCTTCCTGTTTTGACCCGCGACCTCAGCACCAAACTCGGGTTGAGTTCGCGAGTTGAACTGGCGGCCGAGCTTTGCATAGTTATCGGCGTCCGCATAGACAAGCATGCCGGACTGTTGCGTCGCCCGCTCCGGAGTGAACCGCATCCGGACGGTAACTTGATTGTCGAGACTCAGGGCGGGCCTGAGCCGCGGAGCGTCCGCCGGCAGTGAGTTCTCCCGGTGCATGATGTCGCCTCCCTGCGTCAGGAAAACAATCTGTGGCTCGGCACGGGACGGCTGTCTCTGCCAAACTACAGCCCCGGCCCCGCCCAGCGTCGCGAGTGCGATCAGCGGCACCTGCTCTGCCACCATCGCCAGTACCGGCTCGCGACTCGGGCGCACCTGAAACAGCGGAACGTAGGAGCGCGCCGGCAAAGACACGACCACTTCGTCTGTCGCTCCATCCCCGGTATTGTAGACTTTCAACTTCGGACGCGGCAGCGCCGCCAGCTTGCGGACGGAGGCATCATCAAAAGTGGGGAAGTCCTTCCCCCCGTCGCAGCACCCTCTCGGCAATCTCGATTTGGTCGACCTGCGTCCGGCCCTCAGGGGCCGCTTTGCTCGAGTACTTGAAGAACTCTCTCAACTGGCGAGACGTGGAAAATTCGACACTACTCACAATTGGCTGAACTTGGCACCGGTACAGATTCACCGTCGTGCCGGCGTTCACCATGAGGCCGAGTGCATCATGAGCTAAAGTAACGTCCTGGAACCTTCGGGGAACGGAAAAGAACCTCCACGGAGTCGCGCAAAATGTAAACTGGAGGCTTCCAAATGGGGAAATAGAACCATGAACAACTCGAGTCGTCGTTATTTCTTTCTGGGCGCCGCCGGTGTGGCGGCGGTCACCCGCCGGTCGGCCATCGCCGCCCCTTCTGAAACCGTCCGCATCGGCATCGTCGGATTGGGAGGTCGGGGAACCCACCTCCTTACCAAAGAGGTCACCCGCGTTCCCAACGCCCGCGTCACCCACCTCTGCGAGATCGATCAGTCTCGTCTCGAAAAAGCACAGGCCGCCGCCGAAAAGGCCGGATTCGGCAAGGTCCGCGGCTCCGAAGACATGCGCCGATTGATGGACGACAAAGAAGTCGACGCCGTCATCGTCGCGACTCCCGACCACTGGCACGCCCCGGCCGCCATCCTCGCCTGCAACGCCGGGAAAGATGTCTATGTCGAAAAGCCGGTCTCTCATAATCTGCGCGAAGGCCGCCTGCTCGTCGAAGCCGCTCGCAAGAATAGCCGCGTCGTCCAGGCCGGCATGCAATCGCGCAGCCCCAGCACCATTAAGGCAATCGAGGTCGTCCGCTCCGGAAAGCTCGGCCGTGTGCTCATGGCCAAAGCATGGAACTCCCAACTGCGCGACGATATCGGCGCGAAGTCGAACACCCCCGCGCCCGCCGGCGTCGCCTACGATACTTGGGTCGGACCGGCCGAAATGGTTCCCTTCAATCCCAACCGCTTCCATTACAAGTGGCACTGGAACTGGAACTTCGGCACCGGTGACATGGGCAATGATGGCGCTCATCAGGTCGACCAAGCTCGCTGGGCCCTGGATGTCGGCCTGCCTAAGCGCGTCAGCGGTTCTGGAGCCAAGTACTATTTCAAGGATGATCAACAAACCCCCGACACCATGAACCTTACGTTTGATTACGGCGACAAGGGCCTCGTTTGGGAAATGAGAATCTGGCACGATTACGGGCTCGAAGGCATCGACAACGGTGTCGCCGTTTATGGCACCGACGGCTTCGAGCACATCGGCCGCTGGGGAAACCAGTGGGGATATCGCATCTTCGACAAGGCCGGAAAAATGGTCACCGAATATCAGGACAAAGAACCGGACTTCCACATGCAAAATTTCATCGATTGCGTGAAGTCGCGCCAACGCCCCAACTGCGATATTGAGATCGGGCACTTGTCGAGCGCCATGTGCCACCTCGGAAACATCGTCCATCGCACCGGCCGCAACATCGCCTTCAATCCTGCCAACGAGTCCATCCCCGGCGACCCCGAAGCCGCCTCCATACTCAAACGAAAGTATCGCGAACACTGGGGCACCCCCAAAGGCGCATAGGGCGACCCATGAATCGAAGACTCTTTCTCGGCTCCACTGCGGCCCTGGCGACCGCGCAGACGCGAATCCCGATTGCGCTAGCCGGCGGCAGCCACTCCCACGCCTCGGCCAAGGCTCTCCTGCTCCGCGACTCCCCCGAATGGGATCTGCTCGGCGTCTGGGAAGACGATCCGGCGATTCGCCAGAAGTACGAAGCCGCTAAAATCAAGCTCCTTTCCCGTGCCGAAGTCTTCAACGGAGCGGCCCGCGTCGTCGCCGTCGAAGGTCCGGTGAAGGATCACTACGCCTCCGCCCTGCTCGCTTTAGAAGCTGGCAAGCATGTCCACGTCGAAAAGCCTCCCGCGGACTCGATGGCCGGCATGAGGCACCTCGTGCAAACCGCCCAACAGAAAAAGCTCCTCCTGCAGAGCGGCTACATGTGGCGCTATCATCCCGGCTTCGACAAAGTCATCGAAGCCAAACGCAATGGCTGGCTCGGTGACGTTTACATGGTCCGCGGGCAGATCAATACCCTTATTGACGCCAACCGCAGACCCGAATGGGGCCAGTTTCGCGGAGGGCAAATGTTTGAGCTCGGCGCACATCTCATCGACGCCCTCGTACGATTGATGGGCGCGCCTGCCAAGGTCACACCGTATCTCCGCAAGCAGGGGTCATACAAGGATGACCTGCACGACCTCACCCTCGCCGTCTTTGAATATCCCAGCGCCTTAGCCGTCATCCAGAGCGCCACTCTCCAGCCAGGTTCCGGTGCGTACCGTTCTTTTGAAGTGCTGGGGACCAACGGTACGGCCATCATCCGCCCGCTCGAAGCCCCGGTCTTGACTATCGATCTGGCGAAGGCGGCGGGCCCGTACAAGAAGGGATTGCAAACGATCCCGCTACCCACCTATACCCGCTACGTCGGCGACCTGGCCGATCTGGCCGCCGCTGTCCGTGGCGAACGCCCGCTGGCCGTCTCCCTAACGGACGAACTACTCGTCCATCAAACTCTCCTTGCCGCCAGTGAAATGCCCTAATGCTCAATCGTCGCCAACTCCTTTTCTCCGCCGGATCCACCCTGATCGCCGCGCCGGCCCCAGGTAAGATCCCGATTCTGATGCACGGTAAAGAGGCCGCCTCGTTCTATTTCAGCGACGATTGGGACAAGCCATTTGTCTATCCCATCCGCACCGTCTCCGGCAAAGCGATTTCGCGCGGCTATCCCGTCGAAAAGATCGCCGGAGAGCAGACCGATCACATCTGGCACCGCGGCCTCTGGTACGGTCATGGCGTCATCAATGGGCAGGACTTTTGGCGAGAGTTGGGCAGGGAAAAAACCTCCCGATTCGTGATAACCGGCCAACCGAAACTCAGCTCCAGAAAAGGCCGGCCCACCGTCTCCGCCCTCATGTCAATGCGGACCCCGGCCGGCCAGTCGCTCGGCACCGTCAAGCAGGAATGGACCTTTCACGACCAAGCCAGCCTCCGCTTCATCGATCTCAACCTCTCCATCCAAGCCAACCAAGGCCAGCCGCTCGTCTTCGGCGATACCGATGATGGCGGCTTTGCCTTCCGGCTCAACGACGCCTTCCGTCAGGACCGCGGTGCCCGGCTTCGTAACGCAAGCGGACTCGAAAACACGGAAAAAATCTGGGGCCAACCGGCTCACTGGGTCGACTATTCGGCCGTCATCGACGGCGTACCCACCGGGGTCGCCATGTTCGATCATCCCTCGAACTTGCGGTATCCCACCGCCTGGCACGCTCGCGGCTACAGCCTCTGCGCCGCCAATCCCTTCGCCACCAAAAGCTTCAGCAAGGGCAAGGGCCCCGATGGAGCCTACACCCTGGCCGTCGGCCAGCATCTTCGCTTGCGCTACCGCGTCGTCGTCCACGAAGGCCCGTGCGAGCCACCCATGATTGAGGATCTTCACAAACAATGGGCTGCGTCCTAACCGTTTTCTACCAACCACCACTCCAGGAGTTAGATTTTATGAAGACCAGGTCCGTCCTCGCTCTCTTTGCTTTTCTAGCCGCCGTTCCACTCAGCGCTCAGGTCACCACGGCCACCGTCTATGGCCGCATCGTCGATCCTTCGGGCGCGGGCGTCCCGCAAGCCAAGGTCTCCCTCCTCAACGAAGGCACCAACTCCCGGTCCAATGTCGTCTCGGATACGATCGGAGAATTCACCATCGGCTTCCTGCCGGTGGGCCGTTATACGGTCAGTATTGAGGCCGCTGGTTTCAAGGCGCAGAAGCAATCCGGCATGGAGTTGAGCGCGGGGCAACGGATCGGTATCGAATATAAACTCGCTCTCGGCAACGTTGCTGAAGTCGTCGAGGTTTCCGGCTCTGCTCCTCTGATCAATACGGTGTCGGCCGAGCAGCGGGAGGGCAAGATTGAAGCCGAAGTGCGGGAACTGCCCGTCTCCCGCCGGGACTGAAGCAGTTGACCTTCAGCGATGGCGACCTGCTTCTCAATAGTCAGCGACCCCAGGACAATAACAATCTCCGCGCCGAATGGGGACCCGGCCCCACCGACGTCCGCCATCGCTTCAACAGCGATTTCCTCTACGAACTGCCCTTCGGAGTCAACAGCGATTCGCTCTTGAAGCGCCTCACGATTGGGGGCTGGCAGATCAGCGGGATCTTTTTTGCCGCCACCGGCGGCCCCTTCGGTATCGCTAATCCGTCCTCCATTCCCGGCCAGCGCGTCGACTACCTCGGAGGAAATGCCTACGCCGCCACGCCAAAGGAAAACCTGTTCCATCTCAACCGCGGCGCCTTCGCCGAAGTCCCTCTGATCACCGCCAGTGGCGCGCCGTCCCGTCCAGGCACCCTTGGGCGAAATGCACTCCGCCTCCCCGGCTTCTGGAATCTCGATCTCGGTCTGGCCAAAAACTTCCACATCAGCGAACGCTATCGCCTGCAGATCCGCGGAGACCTTTTGAATTCGATGAACCACACCAATTTCAGTGGCCTCGATTCCAACATCCGCAGTGCCAACTTCGGCAAGTTCACCGGAACCCGCGGCGCTCGAGTCGTACAATTCAACGCCCGGCTCACTTTTTAAGACTGCGTTGGCGCAATC
>JBBRIO010000149.1:0-10021 GCA_038220855.1 Bryobacterales bacterium
GGATCACCTCGGCCAAGATCGAACAGCTTGCGCTTGCTTCTGTCGCAGGTTGATTCACTCTTGTGGTGAAGACCTACGGCATCCCTTGGCTGATTCTAAAAGCCTTAGCTGGCTCGAATCGGCTCAACTGGGAAAGTCGGGCTAGCCCGACTTTCCCAGTTCGCGGGCATTTTTAGCTATTTTCGCTTCAAAACGGCGACAAGAGCGTAAGCGAACGACTAACCCCATGGTTTAAGCGGTAGTTTAAATCTGATTTGGTAGGGTGATGCCCAAACCCCCTTTTCCCCGCCGCACTGCCATTGAAATCCAGCAGCTCCTCGCCGCTTACCAAGCCAGCGGCCAAACCCGCGCCGCCTTCTGCGCCGCCCATCAACTCCCCGTCTCGACCCTCAACTCCTATCGTCGCCGTCCCCCTACCCCCGCCTTCGTCGAAATCAACCTCCCCCCGTCCCCACCCGAATCCTTCGCCATCGTCCTCCGCAACGGCCGCCGTGGGAGCAATGGCGAGGTTGTGAGTACCACGGTGCAGGAAGAGGAATTCGGGGTTAGTCTGGCCGCGGTTGGGCTCGAGTCCGGGGCCGACCGCCGGTATCTCCGGGACTGGAACGGGCACAAGGTCAGCAGCAAGAGTCGGTAAGGCGAGGATAAGGGCGAGGAGAAGACGGAGCATCCCTAACCCTTGGAGCAATTTGCTGGCCTAAAGCTGAGTCGCCGCGTAACGCAGCACTCCTCCGCGACGCGAGGGCCGCGCAGCGGCGGCGACGATGGCTCCCTGCGACACGCCGGCCAACTCCATCCAGCGGCGAAGGCGAGTCTCGGCAAATGGGTTTGGCTCCTCCGTGATGGAGACCGGCAGCGGGGCGTATCCTTCGAAGAAGATCACGAGCGAGATCTCGATGCCGTTAGAGTCACGCCAATACCGTAGGGTGGGGTCATGGCCGGCGTGCCGCGCGTTGCGATAGATCTCCGAAACAACTTGGCTTTCAAAGTTGGAGCTATCGAGAAAGTGGAGCTTGGGGGCCTTGATGACCCGTCGCTCGAACTCGACTTCGGCTGGGGGCAGCCGATGCGTGAGGAAACAGGCGTCGAGGGCGAGAAGCCAGCGGACCACGGTGCGATGCGAAACGCCCGCCGCGCGGGCCAGCGCCTGCTGATCGAGGATCTCGCCGCTCTGCGCTTGCACAAGCCGGAAGAACTCCTCGAAGCGGTCAAGTTCCCGAATGTTCACGAGGTCGCGGATGTCCTGCTCAATGAAACGCATCGTCAGGGGCCAGGGTGGTAAGGCTGCGCTGCTGGGCAGAACCGCTGGAACGAAACGGCCAAGCGTTTCGAGTGCAAGGGGCGGCCGCCGCTGCCGCTCGGCAAGGGTCGGGCGATGGAGTTCAAACGTCGTGAAGGGCAGTGTGACCCGGCGCGAACTGGCAAACACATGGCGACCGAGGTCGGCCGTGGCGGCGAGATAGGCGATGAGCTCGGGAGCCCGGTGCAGATCGTCGATAAATGCCGGACCCCGAAGTTGGGCAAGGGCCCGAGCGGGGTCGGCACGGAACCGTGAGCGCTCGGCGGAGTCTTCCAGTGAAATGTACGTATGAGCGGGGAACTCCCGGCGCAGTAGAGTCGACTTCCCGGAGCCGCGAGGGCCCTGCACCAGGACCGGTAAACCGCATTGCGCGGCACGATGGAGCGGGATGGCAAGGGCTCGGTCGAGCATGTCGTTTCATCTTAACAGGATCAGATTACATACCGTTTCGGCGGTCGAAGCCCTGATTCAAGGCCCAATTCGTTGACCCTTCCACGAGCCCCGCTCTACGCTGGAGAAGACTTATGACTCCCAAAATCGCCCCCGCAAAGGGCAAACTCGGCATTCTGACCCCCGGCATGGGCGCCGTCTCGACGACGTTCATGGCTGGCGTCGAGGCCGTAAAGAAGGGCCTCGGCGAGCCCATCGGCTCCTTGACCCAGTTGGGCACCGTTCGCCTGGGCAAGCGGACGGACAATCGGACGCCGAAGATCAAAGATTTCGTGCCGCTCGCGGGGCTGAATCAGCTCGTTTTTGGGGGCTGGGATATTTTCGAAGATAACGCCTATGAAGCGGCCGCGCACGCGCAGGTGTTGAAGCCGGAGCTGCTCAAAAAGCTGAAGCCAAGCCTGCAGAAGGTGAAGCCGATGAAGGCCGTCTTCGACAAGAACTACGTAAAGCGGATTGACGGGCCCAACGTGAAGACGAAGGGCAACTTACGGGAGAAGGCCGAAGCGTTGATGGACGACATGAAGACGTTCCAAACGACGAATGGCTGTGATCGGCTGGTGATGATCTGGTGTGGTTCGACCGAGGTCTTCCATCGGCCGGAGGCGGTGCACCAGACGCTCGCGGCGTTCGAGAAGGGCCTCGCGAAGAATGATCCGGGTATTGCTCCGAGTCAGGTGTATGCGTATGCGGCGCTAAAGTCCGGCGTTCCATTCGCCAATGGTGCCCCGAACTTGACGCATGATATTCCGGCTCTGCTCGGCCTGGCCCGGGACCACGAAGTGCCGGTGTGCGGCAAGGATTTCAAGACCGGGCAAACGTACATGAAGACGCTGTTGGCACCGGGATTAAAGGCCCGGATGCTGGGCTGCTCCGGCTGGTTTTCGACGAATATCCTAGGCAATCGCGACGGTGAAGTGCTGGATGATCCGGGTTCGTTCAAGACCAAGGAAGAGACGAAGCTGAGCGTGCTCGATCAAATTTTGCAGCCGAATCTTTATCCGGAGCTTTACAAAGATTTGTTCCACTCGGTGAAGATCAATTACTACCCGCCGCGCGGCGACGAGAAAGAGGGCTGGGACAATATTGACATCTTTGGTTGGCTCGGCTATCCGATGCAGATCAAGATCGATTTCCTCTGCCGGGACTCGATTCTCGCCGCGCCGCTCGTCCTCGATCTAGTCCTCTTCCTCGACTTAGCGAAGCGAGCGGGAATGAAGGGCGTACAGGAGTGGCTGAGCTTTTACTTCAAGGCTCCGATGACGGCGCCGGGGCTTTATCCGGAGCATGATGTATTCATTCAGTTGATGAAATTGAAAAATACGTTGCGCTGGATGAAGGGCGAAGAGCTGATCACGCACCTGGGGCTGGAGTATTACGACTAGCGTTCCCGCCAAACCAGGACCCCTGAGCCTGCGGCCGTCATAGGGCGCGTAGATAGCCCGAGGATAGTTCACGTCATAGAAGGGCTGGCCATCGGCGGCGATGGGGCAGCAGATCGTCCATGGGCTCGATTCCGAGGTCTGCTCGATCAGCTTCATGCTCCCGCAGTGGACCCCTTCATCGTTCCCCCCGGCGACGGCGGCGGCGATCGAGAGTTGCGTCCCCGAGCCAGTGGCGAGCGAGGGATAGCCGAGCGATTGATTGCCGTCGCTCGGCAGGTTGACCGGCGTCGAGAAGGAACCACCCTGGCCGCGAACGAACCAGAGGTTTTGATCGTAGCGGCTGAAGAATTCTTCGCTGTGGCGGGCGACGGCGAGGATGTTAGCGCGCAGTCCCCCGAATTTGAGTTCGACTTCGGGGGAGTCCGCCAGAGGCCGAGTATTAGGTTATACGTGTCGGTGTTGGACCAGAAGGTAACGGCCGGGTGGTTGGCAGAGTCGACGGCGATGTCGAGGTAGGCCATGGCTTCGGCACCGCCCTTCGGCTGGGGGACGAGTTGGGATTGCCAGGCGGGGGGTGGGTTGTTGACCCCGCCGGTGATGTAGCGGATGCCTTCGGCGTTGCGGAGGGTGGCGATGTGAAGTTTGCCGCCGCCCGTGGCCAGAGCGACCTGGGCGCAGCCGGGGTCGCCACGGTCAAGGATTCGGTTGTCCCGGTAGATGGCGATGCGAGGATTGGAGGCCGATTTGCCGTAAGCGATGTGCCACGTATTGGTAGCGGGGTCGCGGGCGAGGGTGGAGTAGCCGAGGACGTCTGCGCTTACAACGATCTTGCGGTGCTCGTTGCAGCGGTAAGCAATGCGGTTCCACGATACGAATTCGAAGTAGCTCTTTTCCGGGTCGTCCTGAGGGGCGTAGACGAGGTAGGCGACGGCGGGGGCGGGCCCACGGTGATTTCGGGGGAGGGGTCCAAGAGTGGAACGCGGACGCGATAGGTATAGGTTTCGTATGGCGCAAGGGTCGAATCGGAGTAGGAGTTCAAGGAGGAAACGGTATTGAGCGGGTGGGGCGCGAAGACCCCGTCGAGGGGTTTGCGCTCGACGACGCAGGAGGGCTGGCCGGCGGATGTTTGAGCGAAGGCGGTGAGCGAGCACAGAATGAAAAAGAGCAGTTTCGCATAGCCATTAAGGAACGCTGGAAACATGCTGTAATTGGCTCATAAGCGCAGAAAACTCGCTGGACGCGATGCTGCCGCTGGTTTAGGACGAGCTGCGGCTAGTGGCGGCGCGGTACATGAGTCAAGAGCGGCAGGGGCACACTCTGCAGCCGACGGCTTTGGTGCATGAGGCGTTTGTGCATCTGCAGAAGCAGTATGCGGTGGATTTCTCGAACCGGGCTCAGTTCATCGGGGTGGCGGCGCGGCTGATGCGGCGGGTGCTGTTGCATCACGCCGAGGCGCGGGGGGCCGAGAAGCGGACTCCGCTGTAGCTCGATACGGCGATCGAAGGGTTGCAGGCCCAGCCGGCGGTGCCGTTCGCCGATTTGCACGAGGCGCTGGAGAGGCTCGCGGAGATGGATCCGGACCAGGCTTAGATCGTGTAGCTGCGCTGTTTCGGTGGCTTGACGATTGAAGAGACAGCGACGGTGAAGCGGGTGAAGGAACTCGTGGCGGCGGCGTTGGAGCTGACCGGGGCGGGGCGGGAGGCGTTGGTCGCTGGCGGCGGAGTACGAGACGTTTCTGCCGTTGCCGGAGAGGATGCCGGAAGCGATTGGGCCGTATCGGATTGTGCGCGAGTTGGGGCGGGGCGGGATGGGTGCCGTGTATTTGGGAGAGCGAACGGGGGCGACCTTGAGCAGGCGGTGGCGATCAAGCCGATCAAGCGCGGGATGGATACGGGGGCGATTCTCGGCCGGTTCCGCGAGGAGCGACGGTTGCAGGCGCGGCTGAACCATCCGAACATCGTTCGATTGATCGATGGCGGGATGACCGAGAGTGGGCTGCCCTATTTCGTAATGGAGTTCGTGAAGGGCACCCCGTTGGACGTCTACGCGGCTGCCCTGCCGCGGCGGGCGAAGCTGGGGCTGTTTTTGACGGTCTGCGGCGCGGTGGAGTTTGCCCAGCGGAACCTGATTCTGCATCGGGATCTGAAGGCGGCAAACGTGCTGGTGGACGAGGAGGGCCACCCGAAGCTGCTGGACTTTGGGATTGCCAAAGCGCTGGACAGCGATACGGGATTTACGCAGGAGGGTTGGCGGGCGTTGACGCCGGAGGTGGCGAGTCCGGAGCAGATGATGGGGGCACCGTTGACGACGGCGTCGGATGTGTATTCGCTGGGGAAGCTGCTGGGCAAGCTGGAGGGGCCAGTGGCGGACGATTTGCGCTTGATCCTAAGCAAAGCGACGGCGGAGGCGGCGGAGGAGCGGTACCCGGCCGCGGCGGAGCTGAAGGCGGATTTGGAGCGGTATTTGGCGGGAGAGCCGGTGCGGGCGGAGCGACGATTCCGAGAGGTGCGGCAGATGGCGAACGGTCTGCTGTTCGAGCTGCATGACGCGATTGCCCCGCTGGAAGGGTCGACGGCGGCGCGGGCGCTGGTGGTGGGGAAGGCGATTCGGTATCTGGATCAGTTGGCGAGCGAGGCGCAGGACGATGCGGAGTTGCAGCGGGAGCTGGCGCAATCGTACCTGAAGCTGGGGCGGGTGCAGGGCTCCTATTTTGAGGCGAACTTGGGCCAAGTGGGGGACGCGCATGCGAGCTTTGCGAAGGCGGAGTTGGCGCAGGCGCTGCTGCGGCTGGCGACCACTGAGAACGCGGCGAACCGGCCGGCAGAGGCGTTGCGGCTATGCGACCGGGCGATCGGGTTGCTCTGGATGCCCCACCCGCGGGCGCAGTTCGCGCGGGGGATGGCGAACTTCGGGAAGGCCGAGGGTTACCTGCGGATGAGCAAGGCAGCGGAATCGAAAGCGGCTCGGGGGGAGGCGATTCGGATCTTCAGAGGGCTGGTGGCGAAGGACCCGAAGAACAAGGATGCCTTACGGTTGCTGGCGAACTCGTACCGGCGATTGGCTACGTCGGAGGCGGTTGCGCGGGCGCTGGAGGCCGATGAGAAGCTGGCGGCGTTGTCGCCAAACGATGGGGCGGCCAAGCTCGGCGTAGCGAGCGACGACAGTTACTTGGGCGCGTTGGCGATGCGGGAGAAGCAGATTGGGCGGGCGGCCGGTGAGCTAAAGCTGGCTCTAACGGTGCTGCGGGAGCATTGTGCGGCCGACAGAGCAGGCATTGGCGCACATGGCCCCGTCGAAGGAGTTGCTGGGCGAGGCTAGCGCCATTTCTGCCCGTTAGGTCGAGGGGGGTCGATCTGTTCGGGGGGATCGACCCGGTTGGCTCTGACCCATTGGTCGAGTTCGGCGACTAGCTTGGGTTGGCTGGCGGCTAGATCCTTCGATTCCCCGGGGTCGGTGGAGAGGTCGTAGAGCTCCCAGGGTTGGGCGACGTTATCGCGGGTGATCTTCCACTTTCCTCGCCGGCAGGCCTGCATGCGAACTTTGTAGGGCAGGGCGAAGTGGGCCTCGTTCCATTCCCAGTACATGGGCCGATTGCGGGGGAGTTTGCGCTGGCCGGTGATCTCGGGGGCGAAGGAGAGGCCATCGAGATGGGGCGGCAGGAGATTCTGTGTGCCGGTGAACTCAGCGACCGTCGGGAGGATATCGGGGAAGTAGACGGGGAGATCGGACGTGGTCTTGGCGGGGATGCGACCGGGGAGTTTGACGAGCAGCGGGATGCGGATGCCTCCTTCGTACATGCTGGTTTTCTTGCCTCGGAGACCGCCGGCGGAGTCGAGTTCACCTTCGTAGCGGGAGGCGGCGCCGTTGTCGGAGCTGAAGAAGACGAGGGTGTTGCCGGCGACGCCGAGCTCTTCGAGCAGAGCGATGGTTTCGCCGACGAAACGGTCCGCCATGGAGACGAAGGCCGCGTGAATGCGGGTATCGAGGTTCCAGGGTTTATCGCGGTAGAGCAGCCATGCGGGGTCGTCCGCGGGGATTTCGGGCTTGCCGTGCGGGATGGTCCAGGGGGCGTAGCAGAAGAAGGGCTTGGCGCTGTTGGCACGGAGCCAGGCCTTCATTTCGTCGAAGATGCGTTGGGCGGAGAAGGTGGTGCCGGGCTTGGTGGCGGGCTTCTTTTCGAACGTCCCGGCATTGCCTGGGAGAGGGACTTTGCGACCCGTGTCGATGAGGTATTCAGGGTAATAGGACTGGGCGTGGACCTGATGATAGTAGCCGAAGAAGCGGGAGAAGCCGTGTTTTTCGGGGACGCCGGGGGTGTCGAGATCGGCGATGCCCCACTTGCCGAAGCCGCCGCAGGTGTAGCCGGCCTTTTGAAGCACCTGGGCGAGCGTGACGTCGCCGGCTTGGAGGGAGACGCCGCCGGGGTTGGCGCGGACGGTGGCGTGGCCCATGTGCTTGCCGGTCATCAGGGTACAGCGGGCGGGGGCGCAGACGGTGCAGCCGGAGTAGGCGGCGGTGAAGCGGACGCCGGCGGCGGCGAGCCGATCGATGTTCGGGGTGGCGATCTGTTGGGAGCCGTAGCAGCCGGTATCGTTGAGGCCGAGGTCGTCGAGAATGATGTAGACGACGTTGGGGGGACGGACGGGCGGCGCGGCGACGGCGAGGAGGGATGCGTTGAAGGTGCGACGGGAAAGGGGCATGGGGACCTACTTTTGAAAGGCGGGGTTGTACTTGCCGGACTCGGCGAAGCCGCCGAGGTTCTTCTTCATGGGCGAATAGCGGGGGTAGCTTTCCCAGAGGTCGCCATTGCCAAGGAGGCGGGGGTCTCCGTGAGCGGTGAGGGCCTTTTCGAGGGTTAGGCGGAGGCCCTTGCGGCGCTTTTCATGGGCGGGGTTGGCGGCCAGGTTGTGGAGGCAGGCGGGATCGGCGGCGACGTCGTAGAGCTGTTCGGCGGGGAAGCGGCCAAAGCCGCGGGCGGAGAGGGGATGGCCGGGATGGGCCATCATCCAGGTTTTGGTGGGACCGTTGTCAATGTCGGCGTAGCCGCCGATGGGGTCGCCGGCGGGCCAACGGTCTGGCTTCATGTTCCAGATGTAGAGGAAGTTGCCCTCGCGGAGGGCTCGGGCGGGGTAGCCGAGGTTGTCGGGACGGGCGTGGGAATGGCGCTCGCGGCCGGAGAAGATGCGAGGGCGGAGGCGGGGCTCGACGAGGCCTTGGCGGTTCGACCGGAGGATCGGCAGGAGGCTGCGGCCGACCATGTTGGCGGGGACGGGGAGGCCGGCGGCTGCGAGGAAGGTGGGGGCGAAATCGGCGAAGCTGACGAGGTCGTCGACGGTGCGTCCGCCCTTGGCTTGGGCCGGGTACATGACGGCGAGGGGGAGATGGATGCCGGGATCGAACATGGTGGCTTTGGAGCCGGGGAAGGACATCCCGTTGTCAGCAGTGACGACAACGAGGGTGTTATCGAGCTCACCGGCTTTGGCGAGGGCGTCGAGCATGCGGGAGACGTGGGTATCGAAGTGGTCGATTTCGTGGTGGTAATCGAGGAGGTCGGAGCGGACTTCTGGGACGTCGGGGAGGAAGCCGGGGACTTGGACATCGGCGAGCGACTTGCCGGCGCGGAGGCCAGCGCCGGGGTCGTAGCCGCGATGGGGTTCGTGGCAGCCGAACCAGAAGCAGAAGGGTTGTTTGGCGGGCCGGGCGGCGAGGAAACGGCCGAAGTTGGCGGCGTAGTCGTCGGCGTGGATGCCGGGGTCGGGAGGGGTGAGTTTGACTTGGTCGAAGGCGGGGCCGGCGGGGTTGTGGGGCCAGCCATCGGCTTTGAAATTGCAGGGTCCGGCGCCTTTGCCGGTAAGGCCGACGAAGTAGCCGGCTTTGGCGAGGAGGTCCGGGTAGACGGTGTGGCGGCGGGGGAAGCCGCTGGCGTGGGTGCCGGCTTCGGCGAGTTGCCAGGGGAAGCGGCCGGTGAGGATGCCGGCGCGGGACGGGGCGCAGCCGGGGGAGAGGGAATAGGCATTGCGGAAGAGGACGCCGGCTTGAGCGACGCGGCTGAAGCCGGGGAAGGCCGTCGGGGCGTATGACTGGTCGTCCGAGATGCAGAAGAGGATATTGGGCCGAGGGGCGAGGACGAGGCTGGCTAGCAGGGCTCGGCGAGTGAGGGGCATGCTAGGATTCTATTGCAGTCGCGGAGCGACTGGGTTCCTTTTGCGCTCTGGTGTCCTCTGTTGAGCTTCTGTTTCTGGGTTCGCTTTTCCTACGCTGCCACCGCAATTGGCCCAGCGGTCAGAATTTCGAGCAGGCTTTCGACGTCGTAATCCGGCGCGATTTCGGCCATAAGTTCAGCGTTTAGAAGCACTTCCGCGACCCAGTGGGGAAGGACATAGCTGGGTTCGTTTTTTGCCCGTTCGGCGTGGGCGATGATTTCCGCTACAACTTCCGGCGGCGGCAACGGGTCGGCCGCCAGGTTGGCATCAGCATCGTTATTGATCGGTTCCGGAGGCGCCACCGGGAAGTTTCGACGGAGTTGTGTGTAGACCTTCAGATGGTTTGCGTAGGCGGCCTGATGCGCCTTCTTGTCTCTCTGTAGGGAGCGCCAAAGTTTGTCTTTTTGCAGGCCGCGTTCATAACTGAATAGCTGCAGTTCGACATCGGAGAGATCGGGATACGCCCTTAGGGTATCGTCAATGCCATGCTGCCGGGCATGCGTTTCCAGATTGATCGTGCGCTGTAATTGAAAGAGTTCTACGCACATGTGCCGAAGTATGGTTTGTTCGCAGCCCGAATCCGGTTGGAATTGGCGCAAGTGCTTTTGATAGAGCCGAAGGTAATCCTGCCGGCAATCGGTGGAGAGCAGGGCAATACACTCGGGCAGCTCCTCTTTGTGGAGTTG
>JBBRIO010000150.1:0-10018 GCA_038220855.1 Bryobacterales bacterium
GGATTGCCGATGATGAAATCGGCGCGGGGCCATTCGGCGCGGCGGGCGTTGAGGTAAGTGAATTCGGGGCGGCGGGCGGACTCATCGGGAACCTCCTCACCAGTGACCGGGTGACGGCGCTTCGTAACCCCGTCCCAAGTCGTGACGCCCGTGGGCTTCACTTCGTCGTAAGCAATGAGCGCGTCCCGGTGTTCGATGTTGTGGAAGCGTTCGATGACGGGCTCCCTCGGCTGGCTGTTGGCTCCCCAGGTGCGGAAGTACCACTGCAGGTAACCGATCCAGAGAACAAGATCCGTAATCGCGGCGGCCCGGGGATTGAGTTCCAACCCCATGAACTGATGGGGATCTACGGTTAGCCCGGTTTCCTGCAAGGCGAGTTGACTTTCGCCTAGACTTTCGAGGACATCAATCACTTCCGCTTCCAACCGTTTCAAGTGTTCGAGGGTGACGTAGAGGAAGTTGCCGGAGCCGCACGCGGGATCGAGGATGGTGATGGTACACAGGCGCCGGCGGAAGTCACCGATGACGGCAATGGCTTCCGCCGTTTTGCCTGCCCGTTCCAGCGTGAGGGCGGCGGCCTGCACATCGGCCCAATCCTGGCGAAGGGGTTCGACCACCGTAGGGATGACAAGGCGTTCGACGTAGGCGCGGGGCGTATAGTGTGCGCCGAGGGAGTGGCGCTCCCGCTCCCCAAGAGCACGTTCCAGGAGCGTGCCGAAGATGGCGGGTTCTACGTCTTTCCATTCGGCGGCGGCGGCGAGGCAGAGGATTTCGTATTGGTCGCGTTTCAGCGGGAGAGCGCGGATGGATTCAAACAGACCTCCATTGAAGCGGAGGAGGTTCTCCCGGAGGATCGGAGAGAAACCGCCCGAGTCCATGCTCTGCCAGAGCGATTCGACCATGGGCTTGAACTTCGACAGATCGTCACGGAGACTGGCGAGGAGGTTAGAGAAGCTGTTGGCAGGTAGTAAGTGAATATCTTCGGCAAAGAGAGTGAAGATACAGCGAATGAGAAAAGGAGTTACTTCCGCGGAAGGATGATCGCGTTCGAGAGAGCGGGAGAGGTTGGCGAGGTGTACGGCGACGATGCGCGTGACGCGGGCGGAGATGCGGCTAGGGTCAAGCGAGAGTGGATCGAGCCAGATAGCGCGGAGGCGATTTCGTACTTCCGGAAACTCCAATTCTTGAAGCTGAATTCGATGGGTGAGGGAGTCGGGGAACGGGACGTAGGCTTTGCCGGTGCCGGAGAAATCGGCGAAGAGTTCGATGGAGTAGCCGACGTCCACAACGAGGAGGAAGGGCGGCCAACCGTCCGCGGCTGGGAGGGCTTTAGCGTACTGTTCGGCCTGATTGCGGGCGCGAAGCATGGCTTGATCCCAGCCGCTGGTTCCCCGGATGGCGGCGCCACGGCGTTGGGGCAGGTCGAACAGGTGCGAGGGGTCCGGCACTCCGCTGCCTTGCTTGGCTTCCAGGACGAAGCAGCCTTTCTTATAAAGATCGATGAAGCCGGTGCTCGTGAGTCCGGTGGCATGGCGGAAGGTTACCGTGCGTTCGAAGACGTAGTGGTTGTGGAAGTCAGCGGAGACAGACGGGTTTGGACGAGGGACGTGCAGGTAGTCGCAGCGTTCGGAGCGGAACAGGGCGTAGTTGGCTCGCTCGGCGGCCCCGGAGTTTTGCCACCTTTCAAGGAATGGGTTTGCCGACATGTTGGGGGACAGGAGAGGAGACCCCTCGTAGTCTATCTCACCTTCACGCTTTTGTTGGTGCGAGCCATCCACGCGAGCCATCCACGGGCCTACGGCTCGGTTGCACCACGAGGACTGCTGTATGTGCGGCCAACTTCCTCGCCACCGCCACGATCGCCGGCTTCCTGGCATTCGATCCGCCGCGGTCGCAGGCCGAGAAACTACCTGTCGCCGAATGAGTTCGAGGAGAAGGAAAAGCCGTGTGCGGGAAGAAGGGGTTCTACATTGTTGGCGCAGGGGACGGGGACAGGCCAGTTTTATCAGACGAGTCAGGTAGCTGACCGTTATGCGAGTAGGGGCTTGACGACGTGGCCGTCTACGTCGGTCAGGCGGTAGTCGCGACCGCTGTAGCGGCAGATCGGTTTCGTGTTGTCCAAGCCCATCGGGTGGAGGATCGTCGCTTGTAAGTCGCGGACGTGGACGTTGTGATCCCTCCCGTTTCCCACCCGCTCCAGGCCGCTGTTCTGGATCAACGGGGTTCGGCCGAATTCGCTGCCAATCACCACCAGCGTGTCTTCGAACATGCGTCGGAGTTTCAAGTCTTCGAGCAGGACGGCTATCGGGCCGGCGGCGGCGTTGGCTCGTCGTGGCTGTCCCAGGGTTGAAAATTGCCGAAGTAGACTTGGACAATCCGGACGCCTTTTTTCGCCATCCGCAAGGCCATCAGGCAGCCTCGGCCAAACTCGTGGTCTCCGTAACGGGCTCGGACCTTTTCCGGTTCCTTCGTTATATCGAAGATCTCCGGGGCCTCCGTCTGCATACGATAGGCAACCTCCCTCGCGGCGATGCTCGCTTCGATCTTTGGCCCGTGGCCGAGCCCGAGGAGATAGCCTTGGTTCAGGCGGTCGAGTAACAATAGTTGGCGCTCCTGCTCGCTCGAGGTCAGCTTGGCGTTGCGGATGTTTTCGAGGATCTTTTGGGGATCGCTCTCCTTCGTGAGTAAGTGGGTCCCTTGATAGGTCGCGGGCAGGAACGCCGAATTCCATAGCTGGGGGCCGAGGACGGGGCAGCCGGGGAGGTTTTGGCCGCAGTTCATCATCAGCAGCGATGGGCCGTGGTTTCCGTTGCCGGAATACGTGGAACGGATGACGCAGAGGCCGGAGGCGCGGTGGGCTAATTTTGGGGAAGATCTCGCTGATCTCCAGGCCGCTTTGGCCGTGCTTCAAGACTTGGAAGGGCGACTTCATCAGGTTGCCGGCGGCGCGGTCCGTTTGCAGCCTTGGGCCGGGCATGGGCTCGCCGTCGCGCTGATCGAGGACGGGCTTCGGGTCAAACGTATCGACGGGGGACATTCCTCCGTTTAGGAACAGGAAGATTGCCCGTTTGGCTTTGGGGGCGAAGGCCGATTTAATCTGGTTCTGGCCAGAAAGTTTCCTCCGCCACTCGGACGGCGACCTCAAGATTACTCCCAAAACTTGCCGCCCGTGGGATGCGCCAGGTATTGGGCGACTACGCACGCCGCCACTCGGGTGAAAAGCGGACCGATTGGGAGTTCGCCGCAGTCTGGCTCCGCTAAACAACCACCGCTTTTAGAAAGGTAGGGTTGGGTTGCGACTGAAAGCCGCCGGTAAAGCCTCTCCGGGATAGCGGGTCATGGCTCTGCCAACTCTTGCCTCAGCAGCACCGTGGCTGTAAGGCGGGGGGATTAGACCCGGCGCATTGAACTAAAACCTGCTCGTCAGTTTCCTATCTCATCTCCTAGAAGATGATCTTGGCCGCCACTTGACCGACCCTAGGTAGCAATAGGGTGAACTGCACCCGGCCGAAGGCGCCGCTGCCCAACGCGGTGTTGGGCAATCCGAAGGGCGGCGTGTTGGTGACGTTGAAGTACTCAAAGCGAAGTTGCAGTTGAGCTCGCTCCGTAAGCCTGATGTTCTTGAGCAAGGACAGATCCAAGTTGAAAATCGCCGGTCCGCGCGTGTCCGGCAGGGTGCGGCCCACGTTGCCCAAGCTAAAGGAGGCTGGCTGGAGAAACGCCCCTGTATCGAACCATTTCTTCAGGTTGGGCGAACTGAGCGACGCGCTTTGGCCGGTGCTATTCGGACGATTGCCACCGCCGGCGATAATAGCCGAAATGCTCAAGGGGAAACCCGCGCGATAGGACGTGATGCCATTCAATTGCCAGCCGCCTGCCAGCTTGGCACCGACGCCGCGGCTCGCTGAAAGGAACTTTTTGCCTGGCCCGAAGGGCAATTCGGCGACAAAGCTCACCACCAGGTTTCGTGGCACGTCGGTCTCCGACAGGCTTCGCTCCGAGCGCAAGTTGTACCAGTTTTGCGTGTTGGTGGTGTTGTTGGCGGCGGGACCGCCATTGTTCGACACGGTATTGTTCGAGTCCGTAATCAACTTGCTCAGGGTGTAGGCGACCAGGACGCTCATGCCCTTTGAAAAGCGCTTATCCACCTTGATTTGCAGCGAATGGTAGATGCTATTGGCCATCGTCATGTTGATGATGTTGACATTCGTGAATTGAGGGAACGGCAGCAGCAGTTGCCGCCGCGTGACGGTCCGTTGGGCCAACGTACCAACGTTGATCGAGCCGAAGAAGGGATTGGGCACCTGCTGATTGAGCGCCGGACCCAAGGTGAGAAACTGCGGATCGAGTTCATTCAATTGCCGGTTCTTAAATGCCAGGTGGACCCCGCGGCTGCCCACGTAGGCTACGTCGACCAAGATCTGACCTGGCAGTTCGCGCTGCAGATCGAGGTTCCACTGGTAGGTCACCGGCATCACTTGCCGGTTATCCCAGACGGCCAGCCCTTGTCCGAGAAACGTTGATGCACCGAGGGTGTTCCGCACCGGCCGCAGCAAGCCATCGGGGTAGGGATTGCTGAGCGTGCGAAAGGGCGTCAGGCCACCGTCGATCGAAGCAACGTAGGGCGTACTGGCGGCGTAACCCGCATTCGAAGCGAACGCCGTCGCTACATTCGAAGTCTCGGCGGGAGCAAAGAAGAAGCCGCCGCCGCCCCGAACTACGGTCTTCCGAAGCGCCGACCAGGCAAAGCCCAAACGAGGCGCGAAGTTGATCCGGTCCCATTGCCAGACATGACGCTGATCCGGGTTCGCAAAGACCAACCCTCCGGTGAGAGCCGGGAACTGGCTGTTCTTCACGGGCGAAGGTAGATCCCGGTCAAAGTAGTTGAGTGAGTTATATCTTTCCGTGAAGGGCGATTCGGTCTCATAACGCAGGCCGGCGTTGATCACCAAACGAGGGGTGACGCGGAAATCGCTTTGGAGGTAGCCGCCGGTGTAAAAGTTCTGGGCCGACACTCCGGACACAATCGGCACGGAACCAGAGGCGGCGGTGCCGAGTAGAAGGCTGGCGATGCTGTTGCCGGCGTTGTCGTAAAACTGTAAGGGATTGGGGCCGCGGGTGAAGGCGCGATCAAAGTTGAACGATCCGCCGCCGCCTTGGGAGAGGATGAAATTGGTGCGGCGAAGCCGCATCTCGCCACCGATCTTCAACGTCTGTTTGCCCCTGATCTTGGTCCAGGCGCCGATGAACGAGTGGGTGTCGTTGCCGCTCGTGAAGAAGCTTTGGCCGCCGAGTCCATCGTACTGATCGAGCCCAATGGCCGGAAAAACGGGAATCTGAAATTGGCTTACGAGCGCATCGCTATATCCGAGAGTGCGTTGGTCGAAGCCATAGCTGCGCGTCTTGCGTTCCTGATACCAGCGGGCGACGCCGTATTTGAGACTGAAGATTGACGTCGGACTCAGGCTGACGGCATGGTCGAGCGCGAAGGTGGTTTGGCGAAACGGGCTGACGCCCACCGAGCCGTTTCCGGAGGTGGCGACGTTGCCGTAGGAATCCGGCTGCCCGAGCAGCGTCCGGTTGTGCGCGAAGCGGCCAAACATCCGGTAGGCACTGTTAAAGGTGTGGTCGACGCGGCCACTGATCTGGTTTTGGTCCACGCCGCGGCTGGCATTTTTGCCATAGTTATTCAAACCGGTGAACGGCTCGCCGGCCGAATTCGGTTCCGGGTAGTACGCCATCAGCTTGCGGGCGATGGGGTCAATGCGGCTGGCCGGGAGCCTGTTCCCGGCGAAAGGGGTGCGAATGGATTGGCCGGCGCGCGCTGGATCCGGCTGGGTGCTGGAGGGATCGTAGACGGTGACCAACGCTCCGGCCTGATTGAACGTTCTTGAAAAGTCTCCGTCGCGCTGCGCCGCGGTCGGCAGGCTGAAACGGGTCGTGTCCCCGCGACGGTAGCGCGTGCCCTGGTAATCGGTGAAGAAGAAGGTTCGATTCCCGCCATCGTAAAGTTTTCCGATTTTCACCGGGCCCCCCACCGCTCCGCCGAACTGATTCAGCCGGAAGGGCGGAATCGACAGGCCGGCCGTCTTGTTAAAAAACTCATTGGCATCGAAGACGTTGTTCCGCAGATACTCGTAGAGCGCTCCATGGACTTGATTGGTGCCGGAACGGGTGGAGACGTTCACGACGCCTCCGCCGAAGCGGCCCCATTCCGCCGACAAGTTGCTGCTTTGCACTTTAAACTCCCGCGTCGCTTCGATTGAAGGGATGGTGGTGATGCTATTGAATTGGCCGGTCGTGCTGGGCACCCCGTCGATCAGGATTTCGTTGCTCAGCTGGCGACCGCCGTTGATGGAAAACGTGGAGTCCTGATTTGTGTTGACGGGGATGTCGCCAAACTGGCCGTTCGCGGCCGGGGAGGCGAGGAGGCCGGGGGTCAACTGCACCAGGCGGAAGGAGCTTCGGCCATTTAACGGAATGCTTTGGATTTTGGCACTATCGACTACCTGGCCAATCGCTGATGTTTCCGTTTCGAGTAGCGGCGCCGCGGCGGACACTTGGATTTCCTGGTTGAGGGAGCCCAGTTCCAGTTGCTGGTCGGCGCGTGCGACTTGATCGACCATGAGGTTGATCCCGATGCGCGACACGGGCCGGAAACCGTCCTTTGTGATCGCGATGCGGTATCGGCCTGGTTGCAGTAGGGGCAGGACGTAGGCGCCCGCATCACTACTTCTGGCTTCCCGGGCACTGCCGGTATCAACGTTGGTCGCCCGTACGAGGGCACCCGGTACCGGCGCGCCGGTGGGGTCGGAGAGGGTGCCGACGATTTGCGCCGTGGTGCCTTGGGCGAACATCGAGACGGCAGTCAGTAACGTCACAGCGAGCGAAATTCGGAATATTCTATTCACGTAGAGTCCTTGACCGTGGTCTTACGCCAGGCGGCGAGGCGCCGGGATAGTTGGCTCACCAGGTCCGGTTTGGCCGCCGATAGGTCCTGTTTTTCGGACGGATCGTTCTTGAGGTCGAACAACTGCTTTTCACCGGTTTGCAGGAATTCGATCAGTTTCCAGTGGCCACGCCGGATAGCGATGGCGCTCTTACCGCCGAGGAAGTGATCCTTATCTAACGGGTAATACCAGACGATCTCGCGCTCCTTCGGCGTCTTCTTCGGGTTATTCAGCAGCGGGGCGATCGAGAGACCGTCCAGAGTGTGGCCGACTGGAATCTTGACCCCGGCGAGTTCCAGCAGGGTGGGGTAATAATCGGTGCTCACCACCGGGGCGTTCGATACCTCGCCGGCCGGAATCTTCCCGGGCCAACGCGCCACTAACGGGACACGGATGCCTCCTTCATAGAGCTGCGACTTTCCGCCCCGCAGATGGGCGTTGGTCGTCACATTGGTCTCGCCGCCGTTGTCAGAATTGAAGATCACGATGGTCTCGCGGTCGATCCCCTGGCGGCGGAGTTCTTCGAGGATCATGCCGACGCCCTGGTCAATCGACTCGAGCATGGCGGCAACGACCGGATTGTTCTTGGTTTTGCCGGCTTCCGGCAGCGCCTTATATTTCGCCACCAGATCCGGCTTGCCAGCGAGGGTCGTGTGAGGCGCGTAGTGGGCCAGGAAGAGGAAGAATGGCTGCTTGGCATTCCGCCCGATGAAGTCGACAGCCTCTTGATTCAGCCGGTCGGTGAGATATTCGCCCGGGGTGCGGGCCGGCAATCCCGCCAGGTGCTTATAGGGATGCCAATAGTAGCCCGGGCCGATGTAACTCGACTCCGAGCAGATCACCTCTTCGAAGCCATGCAACTTAGGATCGCCGCGGCGGGCCTGATAGTCCCCCATCAGGTGCCACTTGCCGATCAAGCCGGTGCGATAACCGGCTTGCTTCAACATCTTGGGAAGGCTAGGCAGGGTGGGACGCAGGTGATTGGGGTCATCGGCTCGGAGGTAATCGGTGATCCCGATGCGGGCTGGGTGCTGCCCGGTCATAATCGAGGCGCGGGTAGGCGAGCAGACCGGGGCGGCGGCATAGGCGTGAGTGAAGCGTACGCCTTCGGCCGCTAACCGATCCAGATGGGGTGTCCGGTTGAAGGTATTTCCGTAGCAGCCGGGCTCTCCCCAACCGAGGTCGTCCGCGAGGATGAAGATGAAGTTGGGACGGCGGTTGGTCGGCGCGGCGGCGGCAAGCGGGAGGCAGAAAAAGTCGCGACGGTTCATGGTGGAACGATTCGGCTAGCCGCTGAGTTTATCACGGCGACACGGGTTGCCGAGCTTCCAAGGAAACTTGACTCCCCTCACTCGAGTAACTAAACTTTGGAATTATCCCGATCCCTCCTATGGCTGCTCCCAAGACAGAAACAACCGGTGGGGTCAGTTCCCCCCATCCTTCGGATGGGCCCCGCCCCCGCAACCTGGGCACCACCACCCCCAACGAACGCAATGTCATACGCGAGGAGCTCCAAACGGTCGCCTGCTGGCGACTCAACGATCTTCGCTTTGACTTTGGCAGCTCCTTCGTCCTTCCCGCCGCGCAAGTCGAATTCATCGCCCTTCGCTTAGTCTGCGACGCCCATCCCCACGCCCCCCTCAGCATCTTCGGACATGCCGACCCGATCGGCGATGACGATTACAACAAAATCCTCTCCGGCCGCCGCGCCGAAGCCATTTACGCCATCGTCACCCACGACGCTCTCCGCTGGGAGCGACTCTACTCCACCCCCGAAGGCGACGATACCTGGAACCAGAGACATCTCAACGCCATCCTTGACGCCCTCGGCTTCTCCACCGTCTCGAGCTTTCAAAGAGAACGCGATCTCGTCGACGACGGAGTCGCCGGACCCTTAACCCGCGCCGTCCTCTTCGCCGAATACCTCCCGTTCCTCTTCTCCAACAAACTTGCCCCTTCCGCCTTCATCGGCGGCGGCCTCGACCCCGGCGGCAAGGCGGCCGTCCAAGGCTGCAGCGAGTTCAACCCCGCCCTCGTCTTCTCTACGGCCGAACAAGCCGCCTTCGAAAAGTCCGGCGACCTGACAGCCCGCAACCTCGCCAACAGCAACAACCGCCGCGTCATGATCCTCTTCTTTCGGCCCGGCACTCAAATAGCCGCCGAACGTTGGCCGTGCCCCCGCATCAGCGAAGGGGTCGCGGGCTGCCGGAAACGCCTTTGGTCTGACGGCGACTACCGCCGCGCCCCCCGCGAACTCCACCGCGAGTTCGCCGACAACCCCGACACCTTCGCCTGCCGCTTCTACCACCGCCTTACCCATCGTTCTCCCTGCGAATCCGCCACCGAAGATCTCCTGTTCGTCGAAATCTTCATCGACGTCGGGAAGGACGAAGACGGCTTTGAAGACCAGTTCCAACTCGTGTCCGAAAACGGCGAGTACGACTCCACCCTTGGCCGCTCCGCCGCGCTCGAGAACGGCGAAAAGCAGGTCAAACTCCTCTTCACGAATGTCATCGCCGGACAGCGCTACACGCTCCTCCACTTTCCCGCCCCCGGTGCCGGCTTCATCGTCTTCTCCCAAGTCCCCTTCGACCAACTCGACAGCGGCGACGGCGTCCCTCAGCTCCAAGTGCTCCAACTCCACGCCCGCAAGTTCGAACCCCGCCCCCAAGTCACTTCGGACGACCCTCTCCTCCTCAGCGCTCTGGAAGAGATTCCCTTCAATGACGCCGCCTACTGGGACGCCGTCGACGCGCGCAAAGACCTTTTCGGAGACCGCATCCCATGACTGTCATGAGCGAATATTTCCACTTCGTCGAGTGGGAGAATCTCGTAGTCTCGAGTAGCGAACCCGGCGGCTGGACCCCAGACCTCGCTCGCCTTATCGACGACGACGGCAAGCGGGACCGCGCCTTCCGGAAGATCTACGACCGCTGGGTGTATATCTTTCAGGATCAAGGCGACGGCCCTAAATTGTACGGCGAATATCGTATCAGGGTCGACCAGATCGATCCCGTCGACCTTCGCGGCTTCGAACAGGCCGAACCCGAAGACCGCCCCGACCCCAC
>JBBRIO010000151.1:0-9999 GCA_038220855.1 Bryobacterales bacterium
ATGGAGCCTATCTGGAGTCGCCGATTGCGACGACATCGTGGTGGTTCGGTGAGATCTTGAACTCAGCCACCGATTCAGCCAAGTCCCGGGCGGACGCCGTTGATAATCAAATCGACGTCTTCTCCAAAGCGTTTTTAGGAATGACCGTCGCCTGCGCGCGGTGCCACGACCACAAATTTGATCCCATTCCGACGGCCGACTACTACGCCATGGCCGGGGTGATGCATTCGACGAATGTGCGGGAGGCGGTGGTCGATTCGCCGAGTCGGAGGACGGAAATTGCCGCAACGCTAGGAGCGCGAGCGGAAGCTAAAGGGGTGAGGCTGGCCCTGCGCGCAAATGAAGAGCTGTTTACTCGGTTTGACGAGTGGCGGGCGGAAGGGCAAGCGATGGGGATCAGTCACGGTGTGGCGAGTAGTTCGCCTCTCGAAGGGGTGGGGTCGTTAACCTCACCGAAGTTCAAAATGCCTCGTTTTTACGTCCATGTGTTGATGCAAGGGTCTCCGTACAAGAAGCCGCGAGTGGGCGAGGGCGACTTGCGATTGACCTTGGTGGCGGACGATTTCAAGAGCACGGGTTGGTTCCCGTTGGGAGTCGCCGGGTTCACCTGGAAAACATCCCGCATGACCTTATCCCACGGCCGGGAGTGCTATTTCGAACTCGTGGACCGCTCGCGGAAGGGGTATTTAGGCGTGGCCGCGATTGTCATCTCGGACCACCCGACGCCACCCGGGATTTTGGAAAACGCCGCGTTGGCTAAGCCTGGTTCGGTGCCGGAGTTGCCTGGCTCGACGTTTGCGTTGATCAGTCAGGATGAGCATCCGGGGAACGCTCGAGTGCACCTGCGCGGGAGCCACCAGTCGCTGGGGGCGGAGGTGCCGCGCGGGTTTTTGAAAGTGCTGGGGGGGAAGGTGCCAGTCGCAGACGACGCGAGTGGGCGGTTGGAGATGGCGGCTTGGTTGACCGGGGACGCAAAGGCGCTACTCGCAAGAGTGATGGTGAATCGGGTATGGCGGCATCACTTCGGCAAGGGTCTGGTGGGCTCGACGGACAACTTCGGATTGCTGGGCGACCGGCCGGCGAATCGGGGACTCCTGGACGGTCTGGCCCAGCGATTCATCGCCGCGGGTTGGAGTTTGAAAGCGCTGCATCGGGAGATCCTGCTGTCGGAGGCCTATGCGCGCACCGTGCCCGTGAAGCGACTGGAGGCGGAAGCGATTCGAGATGCCATGCTCTTGCTGTCCGGGCGGTTGGATTCAACCCTCTACGGGCCGAGCGTAATGCCGCACATCAGTGCGTATCAGAACGGGCGGGGGAAGCCGCCTTCGGGGCCGGTGGACGCAGACGGGCGGCGGAGCATTTATATTCAGGTGCGACGGAATTTCCTGACGCCGATGTTCCTGGCCTTTGACCATCCGCTGCCGATCTCGGCCATCGGCAACCGCAGCTCCAGCGTCGTCCCGAGCCAGGCGCTGCTGCTCCTGAACAATGAGTTCGTTCTGGGTCAAGCCAAGCTGTGGGCCCAGCGGACGATGCGCGAAGGTCTGGGACCGGAGGATTTGGTGGGGGCTTTATACCGGGCGGCGTTTGCCAGAGAACCGAAGGTGACTGAGCAGACGGCCGCGCTGGACTACCTGCGCCAACACGGGGACAACGAGGAGTCGAGAGCCGATCTGTGTCACGTCTTATTCAATACGGCGGAGTTTAGCTATGTTCAGTAGGCGCGAATTTATCGCTCAAATGGCGATGGCATTGCGGGCACCGCACTTCGCCGCGAAAGCGAAGTCGGTGATCTTTTTATACATGGACGGCGGGCCGTCGCAGATGGACACCTTCGACCCGAAGCCGCGGCTAAACCGCGAAGATGGCCAGGCCCTTCCGTTCAAGCCGCCGACCACCGTCTTCAACATCTCGGATAAGATTCTGGGATCGCCTTTTGCGTTCCGTCAATATGGGCAGTCGGGGACGCCGGTAAGCGAGTTGTTTCCAGAGATAGCGACCTGCGTCGATGACCTTTGCGTGATCCGCAGTATGGTCGCTGACCACTCGGAACATACGGCGGCCAACTATTTCCTCCATTCCGGCAGCGGCTTTCAAGGGCGGCCGAGCATGGGCGCGTGGGTGAACTACGGGCTCGGGAGCGTGAGCGACAATTTACCCGGCTTCGTCGTTCTGGAAGCGGGCTTGATACCCCCCGGGGGTATCGACTGCTTCGGAGCGGGGTTTCTGCCGGCGAGCTATCAGGGGACGATCTTCAAGCGCGGTGCGACGCCGATTGCGGACCTGGAGCCGCCGGCGGCGGAGCGCCCCAAGCAGCGGGATAAGCTCGCCTTGCTGGCGCAATTAAACGCCGGATTCGGCGGGTCGAGTGAAGTAGACGCCTTCGTGAAGAACTACGAACTGGCGTTTCGAATGCAGGCGGCGGTACCGGATTTGCTCGAGTTGAAGGGCGAGAGCGAGGTGACGAAAAGGCTGTATGGAATGGACGAGGAGATCACGTCCGAGTTTGGGCGCCAGTGTCTGCTCGCTCGACGGATGGTCGAACGCGGAGTTCGATTCATTGAGCTGCTCACACCGGCGCGCCCGGGCCTGGACCGGTGGGATCAGCATAGTGCGATCGAGAGCGGCCATCGGATCAACGCCAAGGGCGTCGACAAGCCGATTGCCGGGCTGTTGAAGGATCTGAAAGCCCGCGGGTTGCTGGCGGAGACGCTGGTGATCTGGGGGGGAGAATTTGGGCGAACGCCCTGTGCCCAGATTCCCGAGAATGGCCAGCGGAGCAAGGTGGGGCGGGATCACAACCCATTTGGGTTTACGATGTGGATGGCGGGTGGCGGGATCAAGCCCGGAACGGTGCACGGGGCGACCGACGACTACGGCTATTTTGCCGTCGAGAACAAAGTCCACATGAACGACCTGCACGCCACGATGTTGCATCTTCTCGGGCTGGACCATAAGCGACTGACCTATCGGTATTCGGGGCGGGATATGCGGCTGACCGATGTGGCCGGCAACGTGGTGAAGGAGATTCTGGCGTAAACTGATAGTTCATGCTTTGCGCCGGAATTGTCGGCCTACCCAATGTAGGCAAAAGTACCCTTTTTAATGCGTTGACCCAGAGCCGAAAGGCGATGGCGGCCAACTACCGATTTTGCACGATCGAGCCGAACAACGGCATGGTTACCGTGCCAGACGATCGGCTGGAGGTGCTGTCTAAGATCAGCAACTCCCAGAAGGTGGTGCCCAGCGTATTTGAATTTGTTGATATCGCGGGCCTCGTAAAGGGTGCCAGCCAGGGCGAGGGACTGGGCAACCAGTTTTTAGGTCATATTCGCGAAGTGGACGCGATTGTGCAGGTGGTTCGCTGTTTTGAGAACTCCGACATTGAGCACGTGATGGATTCGGTGGACCCGATTCGGGACATTGAGGTGGTGGATACGGAGCTAATCCTGGCCGATCTCGAAAGCGTGCAGAAGCGGCGCCAGCGGAACCTGAAGTTGGCCAAATCGGGCGATAAAAAGGCCGCTGCGGAGAACGAACTCCTCGACCGGTTGGAGCCCCATTTGAGCTCCGGCAAGCATGCGTTTTCGCTCGAAATGACGGCCGAAGAGCGGGCGCTGATGAAGCCCCTATTCTTGCTGACGTTCAAGCCGACGCTGTTTGCGTGTAATGTTGCCGAAGGAGACTTGGCCGATCCGGATTCCAACCCGTGGGTGGGCAAGGTCCGGGAGTTGGCGGCCCAGCATCATGGTTGCGAAGTAGTGGTGGTGTCGGCGGAGATTGAAGCCGAGTTGATGAATTTATCGCCGGAAGAGCGCGCCGAATATTTGGAAAGCTTAGGAGTGAAAGAGGGTGGCGCCGGTAGTTTGATCCGCGCGGCGTACCATCTTCTGGGATTGCGGACGTATCTGACCACCGGCGAAAAAGAGACCCGGGCGTGGACGATTCATGCCGGCGACAAGGCCCCTCAGGCGGCCGCTGTGATCCACTCGGATTTCGAAAAGGCTTTCATTTCGGCCGAAACGATCGCCTACAACGACTTGGTGGAGTTGGGCAGTTTCGCCGCGGCTCGCGCTGTGGGCAAGCTGCGGACGGAAGGCAAAGAGTACATCGTGCAGGACGGCGATGTGATGGAATTCAAGACCTTTGTTTAGTAAAATACGCCGGGTCTAAGCAGCCATAGTGCTGCGAAGGCGAGTTTTGGCTGGATCGTAGCGGATTGCGGCGACGTCGACTTGATCTGGTTATGCTTCCGGATGAAGTTTCGGACGGCTTTAGCCGCGTCCTGCGACTTTCAGTCGCAATCCAACCCCACCGCCTTTAGGCGGTGGTTGTTTAGAGCACTTCTTGACTTAACCAAGGGCATATCCACAATGCTTGAAGCAGTTTCTCGCCTTCTCCGGGTAGTTCAAGGCGTGCGCCTGTGGGAGTGCGACGTCGAGGGCCTCGAGCGATCGGGCTTTGAGTTGCCGTAAACGCGCTTTGACCACTGACCAGACGGATTAAGATCTGGCGCTCTCCAGATCCTCTCGGCCCAGCCACGGTTCACCTGAAACGTGGCTAGCTTCTCCAGCCCGATATTCCCCGCCTCGTACGCGGATACGAACTTTTCACGCAGATCATCTGGTATGGTCGCGCCATATCGATTTGCCGCCAAAAATCCAGAGTCCCTCTATTAGGTCAGGAGTTGCTCTAGCACCATGCGCCGGGTCTAATCCCCCCGCTTTTCAACCACGGTGCTGCCGAGGCAGGAGTTGGCAGAGCCATGAGGGAGAAAGTTCCGTCGGCCGGGTCCGAGGCTTTGCTCCCGCGACGAGTTATGCCCGCTGTTGCGGGGAAGCTTTGCGGCGGCATTATCCGCGTTCCGCGACTTTCAGTCGCAATCCAACCCCACCGCCTTTAGGCGGTGGTTGTTTAGGACAGATGATTAGGTCAGAATCGTGAACGCCGTTTCGGTCCGGACAACCGGCCGATAAAGCGTATCCCGTTCGAATGGTTGGCGGCCCGCCTCGCGGATTAAGCGGAGCAGGTCGCCTCGGCGGAGGTTCTGTTTCGTGGTGGCCCCGGCGTCGTGATAGATCTTCTCTTCGACCACGGTGCCGTCGATGTCGTTCGCGCCGAAGCGCTGTGCGATCTGGGCGATGCCTTCCGACATCATTACCCAGTAGGCCTTAATGTGGGGAATATTATCGAGCATGAGCCGGGATACTGCGATGTTGCGGATATCGTCGAAACCGGTCGTGGTGGGCAGATGCGCCATGTCGGTATTGGCCGGGTGAAAGGCGAGCGGAATGAACGTCTGAAAGCCGTGCGTTTCGTCCTGAAGCTCGCGCAGTTTGACGAGATGATCGACGCGATCGGCTTCGTTTTCGATGTGGCCGTAGAGCATGGTGCAGTTCGACTTCAGGCCCAGATTGTGCGCTTCCCGGGCCACCTCGAGCCATTCGCCACCATCGATCTTATGGTCACAGATGACGCGGCGAATTCGTTCGCTGAAGACTTCCGCGCCGCCTCCGGGCTGGGAGTCGATACCGGCGGCGATGAGCCGCTGCAGTACTTCCCGATTGCTGATCTTCATACGTTTGGCAAAGTACGAGATCTCAACCATCGTAAAGGCCTTTAAGTGGACCTGAGGATAGCGCTCCTTCAGCCCGCGAATCATCTCGCAGTACCAATCGAGGGTGAGTTCGGGATGGAGGCCGCCGACGATGTGAAACTCACTGACGGCTTCGGTGTAGCCTTCGCCGGCGCGGTGCCAGACCTCTTCGAGCGACATCGTGTAGCCGGTGGGGTCCTTGGCCTTTTTGCCGAAGGCGCAAAGGCGGCAGGAGGCCGTACAGACGTCGGTTGGATTGATATGCCGATTGACGTTGTAGTAGGTCAGGTCGCCGTGCAGGCGTTCGCGAACGAGGTTGGCGAGATAGCCGACGCCGAGCAGGTCGGAGGTCTGGTAGAGGAGGACGCCATCGTCGAAGCTGAGGCGCTCCTCGGCTTTAACTTTTGCGAGAATCGGCAGGAGGCGAGCGTCTTCAAAATGAGGGGTCATAGGTTCACACTCCACCAAACATCGGCAGCTAGGAAGGCAAAAAACAGGACACTGACATAGCCGTTAACAGTGAAGAAAGCGGCGTTTACTTTGCTGAGGTCGTGGGGTTTGACGAGGCTGTGCTCGTAAAGCAGTAGCGCCGCGACTCCGCCGACGGCGGCCCATGAGAGGCGGCCAAGACCGAAACCAATCACGAGAAGGACCAGGCAGCCCAGCATCAGACCGTGGAGACCGCGAGAGATCATCAGGGCCCCTGAGATACCGAACCGCTTGGGAAGGCTGTAGAGGCCCGCAGAACGATCGAAATCAACATCCTGACAAGCGTAGATGATATCGAAGCCGGCGGTCCAGAAGGTGACGGCGGCGGTGAGCCAGAGGATGCGAGGGTCCAACGTCCCGGTTACGGCGATCCAGGCCGCCGCCGGCGCGACGCCGAGAGCGAACCCGAGCACGAGGTGGGAGTAGTGGGTGAAGCGCTTGGTGAACGAGTAAAAAAACAGGATCATCAAGGCGGGAAGGGCGAGATAGAAGCAAAGTCGACCCAGGGCGGCCGAGGCGAAAACGAAGGCGAACGACATCGCGAACAGGAAGCCCCAAGTGAAGCGCTTGGAAAGCTTTCCGGCCGGGATCTCGCGGCCTTTGGTGCGGGGATTCGCCGCGTCGATCTCGGCGTCGAGCAGCCGATTAAAGGCCATTGCCGCGCTCCGGGCGGTGACCATGGCTACGACAATCCAGGTCAACTTTTCGGCTGAGCCGTCCCGAGGGAACCCCTGCAGGCGCCATGCCAGCAACGCTCCGGTCAGCGCAAAGGGCAGCGCAAAGACGGAGTGCTCGAATTTGATCATCCCGAGAGTTAATAGAAGCCGTTCCCAAAACATTCTGCGTTACCATTTTACTGGATGCTGGCCAAATCATGTTTGCTTCTGATTGTTGCCTCCGGAATGACCGGTTGCTACCAGAGCCCTCGCAAGACTGTGACGACGGAAGATTATCATTTGCACGATGTGAAACTTCCAAACGGGAAGATTATTCGGGTGGAAACGATGGCCAAAATGGCCGATGTGATGCGCGGGATGATGTTCCGCGAATCGCTCGCGCCGGATCGAGGTATGTTGTTTTACCATGGTTCGCCAGGGCAGTTTCCCTATTGGATGTACCAGGTGAAGATTCCGTTGGACATCATTTGGCTGGATCGGTACAAGCTGATCTCTGAAATTTCGCCGCGCACGCCGCCGTGCCCGAGCGATAAATCATCGGAATGCCCGAAGTTTGGCGGCTCGAGACAATCCCTCTATGTGCTCGAGCTGGCTGCGGGTGAAGCGCAAAATAACAAGCTGCAACTAGGCGACAAAATCGAGTTTTAAAATGGATCAAACACTATTGAGGGAACTGCTCGAGCGGGTACGCGCGGGCGAAACGGATGTGGACGCGGCGGTAGGCCGGCTTCGCCACATGCCGTTTGAAGATATTGGATTTGCGAACGTGGACCATCACCGGGCGCTGCGGCACGGGGTGCCAGAGGTGATTTTTGGATTGGGCAAAGCGCCTGAACATGTCGTGGATATCGCCTTGCGCCTGCAGGAGAACGCAAGCAACCTGTTGGTCACGCGCGCGTCGAAAGAGTGCGCCGCGATGGTGCTGGCCGCCATTCCGGAAGCGGAACACTTTCCTCTTTCCGGGTGTATTCGCGTGTGGAAGGATAAGACCATGCGGGGCCGCGGGAAGATCGGAATTGTGTGCGCTGGCACGAGCGATATTCCCGTGGCCGAAGAGGCGCGGGTGACGGCCGAAGTGATGGGCAACGAGGTTTTCGCGATTCACGATGTCGGAGTGGCGGGAATTCATCGATTGATGAGCAATCGAGAGAAGCTGATGGAGGCCAAGGTACTGGTCGTCTGCGCCGGAATGGAGGGCGCATTACCTTCCGCTATCGGCGGATTGGTGAGCGTACCGGTGATCGCGGTGCCGACCAGTATTGGCTACGGGGCGGCCTTCCAAGGGCTGGCGGCCATGCTGGGCATGCTCACGAGCTGCGCGAGTAACGTAACGGTCGTGAACATCGATAACGGCTTTGGCGGCGCTTACGTAGCGAGCTTGATAAACCGGCCTTAGCCGAGCGGTTCGAGGACCGCGTAGAGACCAAAATGGGGCTGCAGCGAACCGCGGCCCCAACGGTTTACGTGCCAGCGGAGACGGAGAAAGTGGATCTTTGGCTCGAAGGGCAGGTCAATGACCAATGCGGACGTGCCAACATAGAACCGCTGGGGGAACGCGGCGACAGCCTTGGCAAGCCACGTCGCGCCATCCGTTGAGGCCTCGATCGACACGTCGATCGACTGTTGTTCCACCGACGTCGTAATTCCGAGGGTGACCTGCACAGCTCGGAGACCCTGAGGAATTGCAGTAGCTGGGGAACCGCCATTGGCGACGACGACCGTCTCCGGAAGCAGGAACTGCGGAGCCATGCGTCGACTAGACTTCCCCGGGTGCTTTGGAGGGGACCGTCGGCCGGTTCGGCTCCATGATTTCGACTTGATCGCGGGTCAAACGGACCACGCGGACTTGGCCCCGCGGGCCGATGGGGCCGATATCGCGACCGGCCTTCTGGACCGTTACGCCGCCCGCATTGCCGACGACCATCCGGGCAGATTCGGTGGTGTTGACGCTCTGGGATTGCCCCGGCTCCAAGACGCCCATGAATATGCGTTTGCCATCTGCGGTGACTTCAATCCAGGTCTTTTCGGTAGCCGCAATGTTTAGCGACATCATGCCGTCTTTAGTCGAAATCGGAATCACGACAGGCACAGTCGGGGTGGTCTGAACCTCAGCGGCAGGCACTTTCGCCTCCGGCCGGGGCTGGGCGGGAACGGCGGGCGCCGGAGCCGCAATCGCGGCAGAAGATTGTTTTTCGGTACTTCTAACGTTGTCCCAGAGAAGCGAAAGAAGGCCCCCTCCGGCGACGACAACCACCAACGCGGCCAACGCCAGGCCGGTTCGACCGTCAAAAAAAGAGTTGGACCGTTCCATCACCGGGGCGATTGAAATCAACTTCCGCTCTTCAATCTGTTGAAGTTTGGGGTCGCGCTTTGCACCGATGGCTTCGAGATCAACCGCGGTTTCCGGCTGCAGGATCGACGCGTACTCCGCTTCGAACTCTTGACCGTCCAAGCCGAGGGTCTGCGCGTATTGCCGGACAAAGCTTCGATTAAAGAAACCACCCGGAAGCTTGGACCAATCGTCCGCCTCGATCGCTTCTAGGTAGCGACTGCCAATCCGAAGTTCGTCGGCGATGGGACGCAGCTCTTTGCGTTGCCGAAGACGCTCATCGCGGAGTCGTTGTCCTAAACTTGCCATAGATACAAAAAACCTCTAGCCAGCCTATAATATACCATTGTCCAACAAGTTTTCAGGTCCGGTTGCTACCGTCATCGTCGTCACTTGGAATCGACGGGCGATGCTGCACGAATGCATTCAATCGCTCACAGAACAAAGGACTTATGCAGATGAGCCGATGCCTTTGGAGATCGTCGTCGTCGATAACGGGTCGACGGACGGTTCGGCGGAAATGGTACTGGAGACGTTCCCGTACTGCCGACTGATTCGAAATACCCTAAATAGGGGATTCTGCGGTGCCAACAATCAGGGGATCGCCGTAGCCACGACGGCACGAATTGCCCTGCTCAACAACGACGCGGTGGCGAGCCCCCATTGGGTGGCAGCGCTGCTCGAAGCCATTAACGGAGACGAGCAAAATGGGATGGCGGCAAGCAAGATCGTCCAATATGAATCACCAGGAACGATCGATAAGGCGGGTCACGTTCTGTTCCTGGATGGACAGAACCGGGGTCGAGGCACGGGCGAGGCCGATCGGGGTCAATATGACGGACCGCTCGAATTAGGGTGGCCGGATGGCTGTGCCGCCATGTATCGTAAAGCGATGTTTGATGATGTTG
>JBBRIO010000152.1:0-9949 GCA_038220855.1 Bryobacterales bacterium
GGGCTATCCGGCAATATCCTCCGCGTGAGCTTTGCCCAAACCAAAGAGAACTTCGACTGGAATGTCGAACTGGCGGTACCGTTCCTCCTCGGACTTCCCGAACGAGCCCAAGGCACCGGAGCGCAAGGTGCTCTCGGTCTCGGCTCCAACTACTACACCGCCAACCAGCGAAACCGCAACGCCGCCATGCTCTTCCCCAAACAGGCTTACGTTCGCTGGAAGAGCCCGAAGCAATCGCTCCGCCTCGGCCGTTTCGAATACAACGACGGCTCGGAGACTACGCCCAAGAGCCCGACCCTAAACGCCCTAAAGAACACCCGCATCAACCAGCGTCTGATCGGGGCCTTCGCCTGGGCCCACGTCGGCCGCAGCTTCGACGGTTTGCACTATCAATACGCCAAAGGCAATCGCAACTTCACCGCCGTCAGCGCCGTACCCACGCGCGGCGTCTTCCAGGTGGATGGCTGGGGCTGGAACCAGGCCGCCTTCGGCTACGGCGCACTGACGCAGATGTGGGGCAAAGGCACCCACGCGGCCGATACCCGCGTCTTCGGCCTCTACTACCACGACTTCCGCGACGTCCTCAAAACCGACAACCGGCCGTTGGCCGTCCGTCAGGCCGATGTCTTCTCCGACGTTAAGATCTTCACCTTCGGCGGCCACTCGGTTCACGCCTTTACCGCAAAAGCAGCCACCTACGATCTGCTCTTCTGGGGCGCGGGACAAACCGGAAAGTGGGGCAAGCTCGACCACCGCGCGGGGTCGTTCGTTGCCGAAGCGGGCGTGCAGCCGAAGCTGAAATTCAAGCCGTGGATTCGCGGCGGCTACACCTACGGCAGCGGCGACAGCAACTCGACCGACGGCAAACACGGCACCTTCTTCCAGAACCTCCCCACCCCCCGGCCCTTCGCCCGCTTCCCCTTCTTCGACATGATCAACAACCGCGACATCTTCGCCAGTCTGGTCCTCCGCCCCCATGCCAAGTGGACGATCAGCAACGAATACCATTTCCTGTCGCTCGCCCAGCGGAACGACCTCTGGTATCAGGGCGGTGGCGTCTTTCAACCGTGGACCTTCGGCTACGCCGGTCGCCCTTCCAACGGCCAACAGTCGCTCGCTGACCTCTATGACGTCTCCGTCGAATGGCGGACCAACGCCCGTGTCACCTTTACCGGTTACGTCGGTTTCGCCGACGGCAAGGATGTCGTCAAGAAGCTCCACTCGACGGGAGCCACCGGCAAGTTCGGCTATCTGGAGATGACGTACCGGTTCTAAAGTAGCTTCGAAACGGCGGTCTCGATCTCCGCGATCGCCGTCTCCCCTTTCCATACCTTCACTTTCTTGCTCGTCTTGTCGTAGAGCACCAGCGCCGGCAACTCGCCTCCCCACTTCGGGTCAATCTGCCGGATAAACGCGTCGTCGTCCTTGGGAGCCTTGATATAGCCCGTCGTCGTGATTCCGGCCTCTTTCAAGTACGCCCGCGCCGCCGGCTCGTTGTCCAGCTCGTCGGACGAAATCGTCATCACAACGAAGCCCTTCGCTTTGAGCTTGGCCTCGAGCTTGGCCACCAGCGGCATCTCCTTCCGGCACGGCACGCACCACGTAGCCCAGAAGTCCACCAAAACCACCTTGCCCTTCCGTTCGGCGATCAGCTTCGGGTACATCGTCTCGTTCACTTTCACCAGTGGCGTCTCCGCCCCCAACAAAGCCAACCCGATCAAAGCAATCAGTTTCTTCATCGTTCCTTCCGTACCCTCTTAATCGTGCAGCCGAAGCTGCGAATTCTCCCGATCTCGGTCGGCTGTTTGGCCAGCAGCGCGTCCACAGTCAGACGCACCGCCTCCACCTTCACTCGCGCCGGGTTCTTGGCATCGTCAATCGCACCCTGATAACGGACCGCGCCGGCCTTGTCCACCACCACCGCTTCCGGTGTCATGCGAGCATCGAATCGGTCGGCCACCACATTGCTCCAATCCTTGAACAGCGGCACCGTGAACGCTACGTCGCGAGCGTAGGCGCGCACCTCGTCCACCGTTTCGTTGTCGTTCGCGTTCACGAGCAAGATCCGCACCGGCTTGCCCGCATAACGAGCCATCAGCCCTTTGATACGGTCCGAGTAAGCGTTCGAGATAGGGCACACCGTCGAAAGAAACAACAGCACGGTCGCCTCGGTCGCGGCCAGGTCAACCGCCTCCGGACGTCCGTCCAAACGGCTCAGACGGATCGTCGTTCCGGCTGCACAGAGCACAGCCGTACCCGCCCAGGCGCCCAGGAACGCCCGCCGGATCACTTCTTTGGCTCCACCTTATTTTCGAGCTTCAGGTTCACGATCACCCGCTTCCGATCGTCAAACGTGCTCACCGTTCGCACCGGGCTCTCGTACCCTTTCCCGGACGCGCGGATTTCGTAATCAACTGCCGTGCTCAAGCCGGTAAATGTAAAGATGCCATCCGCCTTCGTAATGAAGCTTCGCACCTGCATCGACTTCGTGTTCTTAATCTGGACCACCGCGCCTTCTACGATCTGATCATCCGCCGACTTCACCGCACCCTGCACCGCCCGCGTGTTGGCGTCCTCTTTCGGCTGCCCCTTCCCACCGGTACCAGGCAACCAGTTTCCATAGCTCCCTCCCGGCGATGGGGTGCTCTGCTGCGCAATCGCAACCGACAGGGATCCAACAAGAAATACTACCGTGAAAATGGGACGGGACATAAGGGTTCTGTACACCTATAGATGATTCTACCTGGATTCGGGTTTCAGTTCGAAGAAGACATCCACTCGCACTCCCGGCACCGTCGCCGTTTCCTTCGTTTGCGCAGCAAATCCCTTCGCCACCGCGGTTAACTTGAACTTCGTCTCCACAGGCGGCAATCGGAACGCAAACTCTCCGTGGGCATCGCTCGAGATCTTTTGTGGTTTGCCGCGCTTTCCTTTCGCGGGTGGCTCAAGCTCTTCGAGGGTCACCACCGCCCCGGGCAGCGCGAAGCCAGGTTCACGGAACACCGTCCCGGCAATCACCGAGGCCGTCTTCTTCTCTTCGCCATGACCCATCGCGGGAAGGAACAAGCCTCCCGCGATGGCCACGACCACGAGCAGCAGACTACCAGTCTTTCTCGTCTTCGTCTTCGTCATCGTCTTCTTCGAGCTCGTCTTCATCGTCGAACTCGTCGTCTTCGTCCTCATCCTCTTCGTCGTCGTCATCGGCGTCGTCTTCATCCTCATCGTCGTCGTCCTTATCGGACGCCAACTCGAGAGGGTCGGTGCTCAGCACGCGCAACGCCGCGCCGCACTCCTCACATTCGACAACGTCACCGGCGTCGAGTTCATCCTCGTCAACCTCGATTACCGCTTCACACTTTGGACAATTCACCATGGGAAATCACGCTCCAGACTGGCCACCCTCTACCGGGGCCATCGCTACAGATTTATACGAAACTATCGACCGAATACAACCCAAAAAATAGCGAAGTTCAGTAAGCTTCTGCAAGTTCTGGCTTGAGTTGTCTAGCGTACTCACTCATCTGGTCCCCGGTCAAGGTCACCAGCGCTTTTTCAAAATCATCGCCCGACTCAATCATGTACTTCAAGTGCAGAGCCGCCATGCGACTACACCACGGATCGGTGATCGGATGGCCCGTCGCGGCCGCCACGCGCAACAAATGCGGATGGGGCAGCGCAAGGACTCTCTCCTCGCGCCGCCCCTCCATCATAATCTCGAACTTCACATCCACCGTATCGGCGTGACGGATCGAGATCCCGTTTTGGATCCAGCGAAACTCTACCTCAATCGGGGCCCCGAAAAGATCCGGCGCAGTGAAGTGGCGAAAAGGAACAGACATGCTCCCTTTAGTCTACTAATCGTGCAGGCTCGAATGGCGGACCAACGATAAAAATTCGTGTCGCGTCTCTTTATTCCGGAAGTCGCCCAGCATGGAACTGGTCGCCGTCGAGGAATGCTGCTTCTCAACACCACGCATCATCATGCAAAAGTGCCGCGCTTCCACAATCACGCCCACACCGCGAGGCTGCAAAACATCCATCAAGGTCTGCGCAATCTCCTGCGTCATTCGCTCCTGCACCTGCAACCGCCGGGCAAACACGTCGATGATCCGCGGAATCTTGCTCAAGCCAACCACTTTGCCGTTCGGGATGTAGGCCACATGGGCCTTACCGTAAAACGGCAGCATATGGTGCTCGCACATCGAAAAAAACTCGATGTCCTTCACCACCACCATCTCGTCATAGTCGACGTCGAACAACGCGCCGTTGATCAACTTGTCGACGTCCGCTTGGTAGCCAGACGTCAGAAAGCGCATCGCCTTCTCGTAGCGCTCTGGAGTCTTCAGTAGGCCATCACGGGCCGGATCTTCACCCAATCCCGTCAAAACATCCTTCATATGCGAAGCAATGTCCACCTGCTGCGACACCGGAACAATTTTCACCACAGCTTTACGTTGTTTCATTTTCACTCCGAGCTCTTACCCTCATCCGATGAGCGTCAACTCAACAGAGTTGCGTTTTGTTTCTTGGACCCGAACGTTTGTCAATTGCGGAGTCGACGCCCTCAAATTGCCGTTCCACTCCCGCAGCAAATGGTCCCGAATCGCAAACGCCATGTTCTCGGTCGTCGATGGAACAGTAGCGAACTCCGGGACGTCCAGATTCAAATAGCGGTGATCGTAGCGATCCAACACCTCTCGTTGCACGAGCGAATCTAGCTCGGCCAGCGACACAACTAAACCAGTCCGTTGGTCCACCGGCCCCTTCACCGTAATCGAAACGACATAATTGTGGCCGTGTCCATACGGATTGTTACACTTGCCAAAAAGCCGCTGATTCTCCTCGGCTCCCAAGTGCTCCAAATGGAGACGATGGGACGCCACAAACCGATAGTTCCGCGTCAAGCTAACCGTCATTAGGAGCCCTGGTACTCCACACACGTATCTTCGGTCTCAAACAGCCGTACCGTGTGCAACCGTGCCGGCCCACCCTGAAAACGACGATCTAAACGGGTCCAGATCTCCACCGCCAAGTTTTCCGTCGTCGGAATCACCTTGTCGAACGGAGGAACTTCATAGTTGAGGTGTCGATGATCCATCGGGTCCACCACCTCTTCCATCATCACGTCTTTCAAATCTTTTAGGTCGTAAATCATCCCCGTCACACGATCCACCTCGCCGGCCAGAGTCACCTCCAGCACATAATTGTGGCCGTGGCCGTTCACATTGGCCGCTGGACCGTACAGCCGTACGTTCTCTTCTTCAGACAGTTGCGGGTTCCGGCAAATATGGGACGAGGAAAATTCAACGCGACGCGTGATAAGCATTACATTCGATAGGATGCGAAAATCTGGCACAGGGATACACTAGTTATTTTAACCTCCATGCAGAACCCAGATCAGTGGCTCAAAATCGCCGCCGCCACCCTCGCCGTCGGGCTCGTCGCCATCGTCGGTGACTCGCTTCGAGAACGCCTCGTCAATGTCGGCGATACCGCTCCCCAGTTCGCGATCACCTCGGACCGGGGCACCAAGCTTTCGCGCACCGACTTCGGTGGCAAACTTTTGGTTCTCAATTTTTGGGCCACTTGGTGCCCGCCCTGCGTCAACGAGCTGCCCAGTTTGAACGCCATGGCCCGCGCCCTCGCCGCGAAAGGAATCGTGGTCGTTGGTATCTCCATCGACCAGGACGAGAAGGCGTACAAAGCCTTCACCCAGCGCTTCAAGCTTTCGTTTGAAACCGCCCGCGATCCGGAAGCCAACATCTCGTCCGAATACGGGACCTTCAAAATCCCGGAGACCTATGTCATCACCCCCGACGGCAAGGTGGTCGAAAAGTTCATCTCCGACCGCGACTGGATGGACCCCGCCCTGCTCAAACGGTTAGAAGGATACGTACGATGATCGCCCCTGACGTCATTACCAAACTCAAGAAGATCGTCGGCGATAAGGGCGTCCTGGACCAACCCGCCGACCTCAGCCTCTATGAGTACGACGGCGGCGTCGACAAGCACCGCCCCGACGCCGTAGTCTTCCCGCGCGAAACCGCCCACGTGGTCGCCATCGTCAATCTCGCCCGGGAATCCGGAGTGCCCTTCGTCGGCCGCGGTGCAGGCACAGGCCTCTCCGGTGGCGTCATCGCGGCGCGCGGCGGCATCATGATCGCCTTCGCCCGGATGAACAAGATCCTGTCGATCGATCTTGAAAACGAGCGGATCACCGTCGAGCCTGGCGTCGTCAACCTCGACGTCACCCTTGCCGTCCAAGCGCAAAAATACTTCTACGCGCCCGACCCGTCGAGCCAACGCGCCTGCACCATCGGCGGCAATGTCGCCGAGAACGCCGGCGGCCCGCATACCCTCGCCTACGGCGTGACGACCAACCACGTCCTCGGGCTGGAGATGGTCCTGCCCGACGGTAGCGTCATCTCCACGGGCGGTCATGAACAAGACCTGCCTGGCTACGACCTCGTCGGCCTGATGACCGGTTCGGAGGGCACGATGGGCCTCGTGACCAAGGTCGTCCTCCGGCTGATGCGCCAGCCCGAACTGGTTAAAACGACCTTGGCCATCTTCAACTCTCCCACCGACGCCGGCAACGCCGTCAGCGAGATCGCAGCCCGCGCGATTACGCCCGTGGCGGTCGAAATGCTGGATGGCGTGATGCTCCGGATGGTCGAAGAAGCGACCCACGCCGGCTACCCACTCGACGCTGCCGCCGTTCTGCTCATCGAACTCGAAGGCCTCAAAGAAGCGGTCGAAGAGCAGTTGGAGCAAGTTCGCGAGGCTTGTTTGGCCTCTGGCGCCCGAGAATTCCGCATTGCTAAGAGTGAGGAAGAACGCGCGTTGCTGTGGAAGGGTCGCAAGAATGCATTCGGTGCCGTCGGCCGGGTCAGCCCGTATTATTACGTACAAGACGGGGTCGTGCCTCGCACCAAAATCGCGTCCACGCTCAAGGCAATCGGCAAAATCAGCGAAAAATACGGCCTTACTATCTCGAATATTTTTCACGCCGGCGATGGCAACATGCACCCCATCATTCTCTTTGACGCCCGCAAACCCGGCGAACTCGAAAAAGCCCGGCAGGCCGGCGAGGACATCCTCAGCCACTGCATCTCCGTCGGCGGCTCCATCACCGGCGAGCACGGTGTCGGCATGGAAAAGATGGAACTGATGGCCAAACTCTTCACGTCGGACACGCTCGACATGATCGGCCGGTTCAAAACGCTGTTCGATCCCACCTGTCTTCTTAACCCCGACAAGGTACTCCCCACCGGTCGCGGTTGTATGGAGATTCGCCAAAAACCACTCACCGCTGAAACCATGTTATGAACCTTCTACTGCTCGCCGTCACCTTCCTCCGTCTCGACCCCACCGTCATCACTGACTGCCGGGACGGACTCGGTCGAGCAGTGCTTCGTTGGACCTCCACCGACGCACCGTCGGTTACCCTCTTCACCCAGGGCATTGCGCTCACCGGCTCCGAGTCTCCCACCGGCTCCAACGTCACCGGCCACTGGGTCGCCAACGGCCAGTCGTTCTCCCTTCGCTCGCCGGACGGCACTACCCTCGCGACCACAACGGCGCGAGTGAACTGCATCGACCTGCCGCTATGGCCGCTCGCCGTCGGCAACTCCTGGACCTTCCGCGTCAACAGCCGTCAACAGACGGGCCTTTACGAGACTTGGCGCGTTACCCGGCAGGAAGTGATTCTTGGCGAAACCTGGTCGGCGGTTGCTAATGGTCGAACCGAAACCTGGTGGCGGATCGACGCCCTTGGCGGTCTCCATCGCCTCCTGAACAACCTCGATGATCGCCCCACCCTTCGCGAGGCCCCCCAAACGACCGTGCCGTCCGGCGTCTTTGTCGATAACTACAATTATTTCCTCCCCGGTTTCCTGATGGAAACCGGTACGCTATCTCGCGGCGTCGGCCCCGTACAGATTCTGCGAACGTTGACCGGCGGCTCTTCAGGTGGCTTTGATCAAGGTTTTGACCTAGTCGAGGCGAAAATCGGCGACCGGCTCATTCGGCGCGAGTTGTATGGCATCAGCCTAAACATCGATCCCGAAGTTTATAACTGCGCCATTCCCTGCTACTTCGTCGCCTGCGGCTTCGCCGGAGCCGACCCGCCCGGAACAGTGAAACCCTGCCGCGAGGCCCGCGTCGAAGGAGCTGAACTCTTAACCGTAACGGGCCCGGACGGCACCATCGTTATGCAGGAAAAACTGAGCGGAACCGCCTTCCTTCGCTTGCCCCTGTGGCAGTTGCCGAACGGCTCATATACTGTGCACGCCTACGGAGCGCAGGGCACGGCGAAGACGGTCATCACCCACCCTCAGTAGCGACTACTGGCCCACCAGCTCCTTCGTCAACACGGGTAAAAACACGCCCGGGTCCAGCGCTCCCTGATACTTCTTGCCGTTCAAGAAGACGGTCGGAGTTCCCTGCACGCCAATCCGATCTCCGTCCGCGACATCCCGGTCTACCTGACCTTTCACCACCGCGGAATCCAGCGCGGCGACGAACTTCGGCATGTCCATCCCCAACTCCTTCGCCCAGTTCAAAACGTTCATCCGGCTGATCTGCCGGCTTTGGGCGTAGAGCCGATCGTGCATCGGCCAGAACTTTCCCTGCTGCTCCGCCGCCAAGCTCGCCTGCGCCGCCATGCGCGCTTGCCCGTGGCTATCGAGCGGGAAATGCTTATAGACGAGCCGGACATCTTTCGGAAACGCCTTCAACGCCGCGTCCAAATGGCCGATCGCTTTGATGCAATACGGGCACTGAAAATCAGAGAATTCGACGATCGTGATCTTCGCGTTAGCCGGACCTTTGGCTGGCGATCCCGCGATAGAGATCTCCACCGGGTCGAGCAACATCCGGTTCCGATCCCCTGCAGACTTCACAAGCGGCGACGCCGCCAGCGCTTTGCGAATGTCTTTGCCGGCTTTCGCCGCGTCCACGGCAACGGTGGCCAAGGTTGTGCTCTGGCTGCAAGCGGGGTCTTCGACCCGGCATTGCGCCAACTGCATTGGGCAGCCGCACGGGCAGCCGAACTCTCGCAGCACCTTCAACACTTCCTCTTTTTTCGCGGACGTAAGTCCCGCAAAATTGACGCCCGGCAACTCCGTCGCCGTCTTCCAGTCCTGCGCCAATAAGAGTCCGGTAAATAAGAAGCTAACCATTCGAAGCATTCTTCTATTGTGCTACGGTACGAGGACAGACATGAGACTGCTGTTTCTCCTCTTGTTCCTATGTGCCGTCGCGCCCGCCCAACAGAGACTCTTCTCCTTCCACGCAACCTCCGCCGCCTTCAGCAAAAGTTTGAATCGGATTGTCCTCACTTCCAGTTACCCCAACCAGCTTCACCTCTACGACCCCGCCACCGGTGACGATACGATTCTTCCGCTCCCGGCTCTCGCCACTGCCCTGTCCGTCAGTCCGGACGGACTTACCGCCGCAGTCGGTCACGAGAAGCAAGTCACTTACTTCCAACTGAGTTCGGCGACCCTTCTGCGAAGTCTCCCCGTCCCGGGCACGGTCCGCCAACTTCTCCTCGCCCCGTCGTCCGCCGTGGTCGACCTGGGTAACGACAACGTACGTACCCTTTCCATCGCCTCTGGCGCTCTCTCCGCGCCATTACAGGACATCCGATACCTAGGCTCGCCGCAACTGTCCCCCGATGGCCGAACAGTTTTCTCCGCCGGGTACGGCCATCTCGACCGCGTCGACCTCGTTTCGAACGTCGTGTCCAGTTCACCTCTCCGGCACTGCGGTGGCATCCTGCTCTCGCCTGACGCTGCCCGCCTTTACTCAACTTAAACACCACTCTAGCGGAAGTGGTTTAGTTTCAAAACGTTACAATTGTGAAAACGGCCTAGTGACACGCTTTTGCGGATTGCGGCGTCAGACAGATGGAATTAGCTGAAGCGCAGCGTAGGCGGGAGTGCGA
>JBBRIO010000153.1:0-9944 GCA_038220855.1 Bryobacterales bacterium
GGAAGAGGTGCGCGAACTGGCCAACCGGTTCCTGTTTGAATTCCACGACAGCATAGCCGCTCTTCCCGGCGCCACGAAGTCGCGCCAGATGGTCGTTGCCCGCGCCGTTGAATATCTGAACCGCTTAGCGGCGGAGACGGGGGACGACCGTCGTCTTGAGGGCGACCTCGCGGCGGGATACGAACGGATTCGCGACATTCAGTACGGCTACGACTTCGGCCACTTGAACGATGTAGAAGGCGCGGTGGCGAGTGCGCAACGCGCCGTGAGCCTGCGCGAGAAGCTGCTTGCCGGCGCCCCCGGAGATCCCACCGCCCTCGCCGCAGCGGCCAAGGCGAATCTGGATGTCGCCAGCCTGCTGGCCGAGACGGGAGCTTCGCTGGATCAGGCGAAGTCGTATCTCGATACGGCCCAGCGGCTTTTCGCGGAGAGCGGTCAGACTCCGGCGGGTTCCGTGGTTCAGTTACGCAATGAATCGGCCGTTGCGTACGCGGCCGCCGCCATTGAAAACGCAAAAGGCGAGGGGGCCAAAGCGGTCGCGGCGGCCCGTCACGCGGTGGCGCTCCAACAAGAGGTCTATGCGGCCGGCCGCAGCCCCGGCGACGCGCCCCGCTTGATCACGACGATGCAGATACTGGGCGACGCCCTGCTGCTGGGCTCGAACCTTCCTCTCGAGGCGCTCGCGGAGTATCAGCGGGCTCTTCAGATCCTGCCGGCGTTATCCGCTGGAGTGCAGGAGGAGATGAACCGGACGCAGCTGCTTGCCCGCGTGGGACTGGCGTACGCGATCGCCGGCCGCCACCGGGAGGCGTTGCCGTACCGGCGGCAGGCGCTCATTCTGGCCGAAAGGATGGCCGCCCGAGACCCTCAAAACGCCCTGACGGCTCGGGTCTTGGCCGTCGCTTGCCTGAATGCGGCGCAGAATGAATACAAGGTCGGTAGCAAAGCCGAAGCGGTCCGGCTAGCCCGGCGTATGGTGGTGATGTTTGAGGTCGCGATGCAGCAAAGCGGGGGCAGCGGGCAGTCGCGGACCGACTACGCGGCCGCCCTCGAAGATCTGGCCGACTACCTTGTCCGCACCGAAGGCCGAGCCGAACCGGAGGCGCTCCTCCAAAAAGCCATTGCCCTGCGTGAAGAGATCGTCCGTCTGGACCCGCAACGCGGCGTCTATCAATCCCACCTTGCCCACGCCTGGACTCAGTTCGGCGATAGTTATGCCCGTTGGGGGGAACGGGCCAAAGCCGAGGTGATGTATGGCAAGGCCTTGTCAGCCTACGAAAAGCTCGAGCGCGAGAAACGCATTAACGGGCTGGATCGGAGCGATTGGGAGCGAACTAAGAAGCATTTCTCCAAGCTCTCCGCCAACAAAAAGTAGGGGAACACCCGGCTTGCGCGAGGTGTTCCCCATCCCTGAATGGACTCAGATCCGGCTCCTCCGCCACAGGACCGCGGCCGCGAGTCCGGCCTCGGCTAGCGGGATCGTGGCCGGCTCGGGAACATCCGAGACCCGGTTGTCCCCGGCGACCATGTTGACGCACTCTCAGTTCGAGTGGCTGCAGGCGCGCTGATTCATGTTCCCGCAAGCGTGAGTCCGCTGGGCGAACGCCGGTGCCGGTCTTAGAAAAGCCAGCACGCCGACATCCGCTAGTTATTGGAAGAGGTTCATCGTTATACGCTTTCGCGGGCGATTGCGGTCAATCGCAAATCCGCCTGCGCTGGATGCGACGGAAGCCCCGCCGCACCCTGATTTCGCATCGGTCTTTTTTCGCACTATGGGTTAAGGCCGCCGGTTGGCGCTACGGGTGCGACGACCGGCTCCGGATCAAAACGGGCCGCCATTTGCAGCGGTCCGGTTACGGTGACCGTGGTTGCCGCCCTCAGCGAACTGATGCTGCCCGTGAACTCGACAAACCGGAATCCGGTGGAGGCTACCGCCTCCAGCGTTGCCTTCTCTCCTTCCGGGTACCAGCCCCATCCGCGAACGATTCCGCCGGCCGCGGGCGCGGCAGTCGCGGTCACCAAGTGTTCCCGCTGATACAGCGCCTCCACCCGCAGGGGAGCGTTCGGCATCACCACCTGTTGAATCAAGCCGACCCCGGTGGTCCACCGCGTGAACCGTAATTGCGACTGCGTACTAATCGATACCGTGCCCGTGGCGAACAGCGTGTGCGCGGATCGCGGATACCAGTAAAAGGTCGCGGGTAACATCGTTACTACTCCGTCGATGGCTGCCGCGACCCCTGGCCCGTTGGCGAGAATGTCGACGCGTTGCGCGGCCTGAGCCTGGAACTGTGCCGTCGCCACGATCGGCGAGAACACCGCCAGCCGGACCCGGTCTTCGTTGCTCGTGAAACTGCCTAACGTGTAGTTCACATTCCAGATCCCGAATTGAAAACCAATTTGCGGCCGCGTCGTGAGTTCCACGTTGGCGCCGGAGCGGTAGAACTCCCCGTCGGGAGGCACACTCGAGGTTACCGCAATGGTCCCGCCAGGTCCGGCGGAGTGCCGCAGCCGGAACCAAGTCTGGAAATGCCCGGTTACCCATCCGCCTTCGGCGGTCGCCCGCAGTTCCCTCGTCGCGCCGAGGCGCAGGCCGCCGACCGTCTCCCACCCGTATGGCACCTGCCGCTCCGTCTCCGTTGCGGAGGGCAGCAGCACCAATTGATGCACCGATCCCAGCGACCAGTAGAAGCTGGCCGTTCCCTGGTAGACCGTACCGTCCACGATGAACCGCATATCCGGAGCGGTATCAATGACGGTGGGCTTCACCCGGTCGAACGTGACGGGGAGCCGGACCTCCGGCGTCACCGCGGAACGGAATACGATCTCGCCCAAGTGCCGCCCCCAGGGAAGGGTTCCCGCCGCAACGACTAACCGGAATGCGCCGGGCGCTCGCATGGTTCCGAGGGGCACCACTTGGAGCCAGGGTACGCTCGCCGTAGCCGTAATGTCGACGCCGGATGCTTCGCTGGTCGACAGTTGCAGGGTGGTGGTGGCAGTTGCATCACCGACCAGCAGGATGGGCCCGTTGGGCTGGGCGGTGAGTGACGCCTGGAGCAGGAGGGAGACAGGGAGCACGAGGCGTCCCAATCCCAGGGTGGTGAGTTGGTCGGTGACGAAGACCTCGCACCGATGGGTTCCCAGAGCCAGCTGCCGCAGTTCCTCAGTTGCTTGTACGCGCAGCGCGGTGCCAACGATCGAAGCTTTGAGCCACCAGCAGCTGGCGGTGACTACGGGGCTTGCGCCTAAGCCGGTTAGCATCACATCGCGCACCGGCAAGGTCTCGTTCGAGAACATTTTCCAGTCGATGGCCGCCGGATTGGCGACCAACCGAGTCGTGATGGTGAACGGGAGGGCACTGGCGGGCAGGTTGCGTGCGTCGCCCGCGGCCATCGCGAGCAGTGTGTGGGTGCCCACCTCCAGGGTGGGCACGATGGGCTTGGCCACGGCGGCGGTGCTGCTCATGGGCGTCAGGACTCCCCGGGCAACGGTTTCGAGCACACCCTGTCTCATCCGGTAGATGAGATACTCGCCACCGGGCTGGCGGCCGCCGGTCACGTCCAGCCGCAACGTCACCTGCTTGCCGACCTGGGACGTGGCCGGGTCCACGGTGATGGTGATCTGGGGCGCCGCTCGCACGGTTAACTCCACCTCCACCGCGGTGGTTCGTCCTCCCGTCGTCAGCAGTAAGTTGCTCCGATACACCCCGGGCGCGAGTGCGGATACTTCTTTTCCGAAGCTTATGGGCAGCGTCGTGTTTCCCGCAGGCATGCTGGTGGACGTCACCGGAATCACCACTGGCAAGCCGGGCTCCACCCGGAACGCTATGGGAGTTCCCTCCGTCGCTCCCACCACCAAACTTTGCGCGGCTGGCGGCGGGTCCCCCGGGTTCATGCGGAAGACCAGCTTCCGAGCGCTCAGCGAAAGACTGGGTAACTCTGCGGCCTTGTAGCGCAGCCAGATCTGCCGGCCGGCTGCCAGCGTAGCGAGAGCGTGGTTTTGATAGCTGTTCTCCGGGGCGGCGAAGGTGTAATTGGCTCCATGCTCACTGACGCACAATGCGTCTCCCGCCGCCGGACTCCACGCTGCGGTTCCCAAGGTGATTCGCCAAGCCCGGTTCTGCAATGTCTTCGCTCCGTCGCGCCGGAGCGCGCAGGCGACCGCGAACGGCTGGCTTTCGGGGGTGGAAGTCCAGCGGCCCTCGCGGTTGAGCAGGGCGGCCCCGTTGCGTCCCCAGTCCCCTTCGGCCCAGGACCATACCATTGCGGCGAGGCGTCCGTCTCCGCCGTCGGCGATCTGCTGCAAGCCGGCCGAGGCGACGCCGCAGCGGACGGCCTTGCGCACAAGCAGGCCGTCGAGCAGCCCCCCGTTGGGCGCCTCCGCCACGTTCCACCAAGATAGCGGTTTCATACTCCCCCGCTGGGCGAGGTCCATGCCATCGTGCGCCACGCAGCCTTCGAAATTCTGATCCATGACCCGGTCGCTGAGTTGCTCGAGGCCGTTTGCCGCCCAAGTCGTGGCCGTGGCTACGTTTGATGGGGCGTCGAAGTGAGCCACCAGTACCCGTTTGCCGGAGCCCCGCAGTTCGCCGGGCGTGGGCCAGCGCAGAGGCGTGGTAATCGGGGCCTCATAGATCCGGTTGCCCAGCGTCAGCTGCACTTCGTCGTAGACCAGAGAGAGCTGTTGGCCCGAGATCTGACCGGTGCGGAGGCGAATGAAGACCACCTGCCCGGGGTTGGCGTCCACCCAACTAGCGACCTCTTGCAGGGCATAGCCGAAGAGGCGATGGCGGTTTCCGAGTTGGGCGCAGGCGCTTCCGTCCGGGGCGCGGCAGAGCCGCAGCGCCTCTCCGCTGCCGGCGGCGGCGTAGGACCTCACGTCGATGTCCAGGAGCCGGGCCCCGGCGTGGAGCTGACCGGTGAGGGAAAGACTCTGTTGGGCGAGGGACGCCTGGAACCCTTGCTGAGGGTTGGCATAGGCGGCGAGGGCAGCCGGCCACGTGAGAAAGTTGAGCGGGGTATCGCCGCCGATGCCCAGCAGTTGATGTTCCAGCGCCCACGCCGCCCACTGCGATCTCCGCACCCCTTGCAGATTCCGTTGATTGTTGAGGCAGTGGCCCTCGACTTCCGTCAGATCGATTTCACACGCCCGGTTCTCTCCGGGGGCCAGGTTCATTCTGGCCCAGTCGGAATGCTGACAGGCGGGTTGATGCAGGTTTCCACACTGGAACGCTTTTTGGGCGGGGGCGTGAATCAGACTCAATAGACCCAGGCAAGCGACGCGAAATAACGAATTCATGGGGTGACTCCTTCTCGGGCGTTTGCGGTACTCCGCAAGTCCGCCCGTGCCTGTATGCGACAGAGCGGCCCTCAGGCCCTCACGGGCGTGAAAAAAAGTTTTGGAGGGCAGGGTGGCGGGATATACTGCGGGGATTCTTATCGCAACTTCGACTTGGTTGTTCCGCTTGGCGGCTTTGGTGGTGGGTGTGGACTGCTGGTGGTAGCGCAGCGGGAGTTGTCGCTCTCGGCGCGCTTGGAGCTGGGGACGGCGCCGCGGATGCCAGTGAAGGTGTACCTGCTAAAGGATGAGAAGCCGTTCCGGTTGGGTCCGGTGGAGGCGATTCTGCCGATGAAGAGCGATCTGTTCTATCGGGAGAAGCTGTGGCAGGCTTCGGCGAAGCCGAAGACGCTGGAGGTGACGGCGTACGATAACTCGCACTTTTTTCTGCTGGAGGGGGCGGCGTCGTTTGAGTTGCCGGCGGGGGAGACGACGAATGTGGTCATCGCGTTGCCGGAACAGGAGCGGGACGTGCGGGCGTTGTACGAGGATTTGTACTGTGCGCGGGGGGGAATGGAGAATCGGATTAAGGAGCAGCTATCAGTTGTCGTCGTAACCGTGGAAAAAACGCTGCTCCCGATGCCCATGCAACGGCAGATCGGTCGCGTCCAGGTCGAGGATAATCTGCGCGGGTGCGACCAGGTGCGCTTCCAAAAACACGTCGACTAACAGACGGTCATTGGCTGCGGTGTCCAGTGTTGGACACGCAATGGATCGCGCGCGTCGCGAAAACGGAAGGCGAGTCGAGACAGGAGATTGAGCTTCGTTTCGGTTTGCTTAAGCAGAAGCAGGCCGCCGTCGGAGGTTAAAGTGGGGCCGGCAAAGTCCACTGTCATTTGCTTGCCGAACCCGCTCCCAAAATCGAATCCAGCCTGGATACATGGCGAAAGCCGTTGCTCCTTGGTCTCTAACTTTATGTCTTCACACATAGTTATGCCAGAGACAACGGCTTTTTGCCAGCGCTTTGTGAGAAATCGCGGCTAGGGGCGGGGCTCTGCCGGCGGGCGCGGCACAAGAATATCTTCTTTGGTACCAGAGCCTGCCCCTCAAGGCGCTTCCTGTTCGGATCGGCGGGCTCATCGCACCGCGCGGGTACTTGCCGGGTTAGCGCGCCGCGCGGACGGCTTCATCAATGAGGGCGATGAGTTCTTCGCGGGTGACGGTGATTTTGTCGCCACCGGGGAGTTCATCGGCCGTAATGGGGCAGCCGGGGAGAGCTTTGGAATTGGACTGGATGCCGTAGCGAGCGCGGGCTTCGAAGAGTTCGTCGACCTCTTTGCGGTCGAGGAGTTTGGGGCCGCCGAGTTGTTCGGCGACGAGGGCGATGCGGGCGACGTGCTCGACGGTTTCGAGCTTATGGAAGGCGCTCCAAAGATCGGTGCCGCCGCAGACGACGCCGTGGTTGCCGAGGAGGATGGCGTCATAGTGGGGAACGAACGGCTTGATGGACTCGCTGAGGGCGGGGGTGCCGGGGAGGCCGTAGGCGGCCAGGGGGACGCAGCCGAGGTTGACGACGACTTCGGGGAGGATGGCGAGGTTCAGCGCGCGGCCGGCGACGGCAAAGCCGGTGGCGGTGGGGGCGTGCGCGTGGGTAACGGCCATGATGTCGGGGCGCATCTGGTAGATCGTGAGATGCATCATGATCTCGCTCGTGCGCTCGCGGCGACCTTCGACCTTGCGGCCGTTCATATCGCAGATGATGAGATCGTCGACGGCCATGCGGCCTTTACTGATCCCGGTGGGGGTACAGAGGACGCGATCGGCATCGAGGCGGACGCTGATGTTGCCGTCGTTCGAGGCGACCCAGCCTTTGTCGAACATGAGGCGGCCAATTTCGACGATGTCTTGACGGAGTTTGTTTTCTTCTTGACCCACTAAACCAACAAGTGTACCAGCGTCGCTACAATGAGGGCAGTGGCATATCAACAATCTGGTTTATCCGCGCTAATGGCGCCGGATCGTATGGCGACGGGACTGCTTCTGCTCGTGAACAGTTCGATCTTCCTAGCGGTGCTTTTGGGCAACAACGACGCCTTTCCGTTCTATGCGGCGAAGACGCTGCCGGGGTTAGCGGCGGGGGAGTGGTGGCGGCTGATTACGGCTGGTTATCTGCACATCTATCCGATCCATATCATCATGAACATGATGAGTTTGTACAACATCGGCCCGATTGCGGAGGATATTTTCGGCACGCGGCGAATCTTTACGATTTGGACGATTTCTACCGTCTGCGGATTTTTGTTAAGTGCGGTTTGGACGAAGGCTCCCTCGCTCGGGGCGAGCGCGGGGATTTTTGGTTTGATGGGGGCGTTGATTGCCGTGGGCGTAATGAGCAAGCACCCTTACGCGAAAGATCTGCAAAAGCAACTGATGATCAACGCGGGGATTGGCTTCATCATCGGGAGCCTGCCGATGTTCCCGATTGATAACGCGGCGCATTTAGGTGGTCTAGTGGGTGGTTTCGCCTCGGCTTGGTTGGCGGGCTTTCCGCGGCCGTTTGATGATGCGCGCGAGAAGCTTTGGAGCTTGGCTTCGATTGTAGCCCTGGGAGCGACGATCTACGCGTTCTACGAGGTGGCGATGAAGCTGACGCAGACGGCGGTGAAGCTTTAGGTTTTGCGTTTGGGGGCGGCCAAGGGCAGGTTTTCGTCGACCATGGAGCGGTTGACCATCTCGCTGACGACGGCGCTGAGGTGAGGGCTGCGGAGGGCCCAGGAGTAGGCCTTGAGCGGGCGTTTGAGGCCACCGGGAACGGCGGCATCCATTTTGGCGGCGCGGGCAGGGGTGTCCGGGCCGTTGGGGCGGCCGCTGAAGACGGGTCGGGCAACCTTCATGGCGATGACGCCGAGGCCCTTTTTGTGGGCGGCGGCGAGGGCCTTGTGGACGTAGGCGTGGTTGATGACGTTGTAGGCAACCATGGCAACCGAATAGATCTTTGACTTGGTCGCGGCTTCCAGAATGCCGGCGGGATCGGTGTGGGCGCTGACGCCGAGATGACGGACTTTGCCGGTTTTCTTGAGCACTTCGAAGGCTTCGAAGATTTCGGGATAGGCGAGGAGTTCGACGGAGGAAGAGGCACCGTGAGGGCACATGAGGATGTCGAGATGGTCGGTTCCCAGTCGGGCGAGGGTGGCATCGACGCTGTCCCAAATGATGCGTTTGTAGTTTTTGTTGCGGTCGATTTTACGACCGTATTCGGCTTCCATGACATTGGCGATGTAAGCCTGATCGAGTTCGAGACGCTGGCCGGCAAAGTAGTTGATGAAGTATTCCGGGGCGTCCGCTTGGCGGCGAGCGATTTCGTCGAGAGCCTTGGTTTGGATCCGCTTCCGGGAGGTGACGTCGAGGCTTTCGAAGATGTCCTGGAAGAGTTTGTTGCGGTTGCCGTCCCAGACGCTGACTTTGGAGTTGAGGAAGAACTGGTCGCGTTTGCGGGCCTTGAGCACTTTGGCGTAGCCTTTTTCACTGGCGAGGTTGCCGTAGGCGGGGGCGGTGTCGAGGTAGTTGAGACCGTGGTCCAGGGCGGCGAGGACGTGGTCGTAGCTCGTGGGGGAGATCGTGTTGCCGCCCATGACGATTTCCGAGACCATGAAGCCGGTGCGGCCGAGTTGGCGATAGGCGACGCCTTCCTGGCGATTGCGCCATTCGCCCTTGGCTTGCGACGGGGCGGCGTCGGCTTTCAGAGCGACCACGGCGGCGAGGGCGGAGGAGAGGAACTCGCGACGATCGAGCATGCGTTATTTATCCTTTTCGATTTCGAGGAGGGCGGCGCGATTGACCCGCTCGCCTTGGAACAAGACTACCGAAATGCGTTCGGTATAGGAGATATCTTCAAGGGGGTTGCCCTCAACGAGGAGGAGGGTGGCGTCGTAGCCGGGGCGGATAGCACCGAGGCGATTGGCGGCTCCAAGGAGTTTGGCGGCGTGGCCGGTGGCGGCGATCAGGGCGTTCTTCGGGGTGGCACCGGCTTGGACGAGGAGTTGAAGTTCGCGGTGGAGGGCGGGGCCGTGGAGAAGGGTGAAGTTGCCGGAGTCGGTACCGGTGACGAGGGGCACACCCTTTTCGATGGCTCGTTTGACGTTGGCGGCTAGGTCGGTCTGGGAGAAGCGGTAGCCGGCCCATTTGCCGGCCGCGGCGGCGGGTGGAGCGAGCATGGCTTCCTTCGTAGCGGCGACCATGCCGGGCAGGGCGACCTGCTGCACGAGGGCTCGGTCGAGCAAGCGGGGGTCCCTTTTGGCCATGTTCGAGAAGGCTTCGACCACGGAGAGCGTGGGGTCAAAGAAGATGCCTTGCTTGGCCATGGCGGCGAATGAATCATCCGAGATGAGATCCCGGGCGGAGCCATGTTCGATGGAGTTGGCGCCGATGGAGACCGCTTCGGCAACGTCCGCGGCGCTGCCGGTATGAACGGCAACGGAGAGCGAACGGCGACGGGATTCGTCGGCGGTGGCCCGGGCGATAGCGGGATCGAAACGGCGGAAGAGCATACTGCCCATGCCGGACTCGAGAATGATTTTGATGGCGTCGACGGGTTCGGTGGCGAGAGCCGCGACCATTTGGCGTGCTTCGTCGGCGGTCTTCGGCGCGCGGACGGAGTCGGCGATGGC
>JBBRIO010000154.1:0-9915 GCA_038220855.1 Bryobacterales bacterium
CCAGCGCTCCTGGACCGAAATGCTCCGCTACCGCCAAACCTGGGGCCTCCTCCTCGCCCGTTTCCTCTCGGACCCCGTCTGGTGGTTCTATCTCTTCTGGCTCCCCAAATACCTCGTCGACCAGCGCGGCTTCACCGTCCTCGAAATGGGCCTCCTCGCCTGGATGCCCTATCTCACCGCCGACCTCGGCAGCCTCTCCGGCGGCTGGCTCTCCGGCCAACTCATCAAACGCGGACGCGCCCCCGTCGCCGCCCGTCTCACGTGGATGCTCCCCTTCGCCGCTCTCATGCCCCTCTCGATGGCCATCGGCTTCGTCGAAAGCCGCAACGTCGCCCTCGCCCTCATCTGCGTCGTTACCTTCGCTCACATGGGTTGGAAAACCAACCAGGCCACCCTCACGAACGACATCTATCCCCGCGAAGTCGTCGGCACCGTCTCCGGCCTTCTCGCCTTCGGCAACGGCCTCGGTGGAACTTTATTTACAGCGTTAACCGGCTGGATGGTCGTCCATTTCAGCTATGCGAGCGTCTTCGTACTGATGGGCCTGCTCCACCCTTTGTCTTACTTACTCGTCCGATATCTCGTTCGTTCCCCGATTCATGACTCGCCATCATCGCATCCTTAGCCCGATAGATATGTTGCCGTAACGCCGTCTGCGCCCGGCTCACGTCCCTGGCCCGCAACGCCGCCACAATCGCCTCGTGCTCCGTCTGCTCCTGCTGAAACCGCTCTAACCACTCTTTACCTTGAAACGCTGTCTCCGTTTTCCGACTCTCCGAAGCATGGATCCGCGCTATCGTCAGATGAGCGTTCAATCCCCCGTACATCTCCACCAACCGCTGATTTCCCGACGCTTCCAGCAACACCCGATGCAACTCACTGTTCGCCAACTCGTGCTTCCGCAGCATCTCTTCGCTCGTCACCGCCTTCCGCAGCAGCCCCACGCAGTCGTCCATCTCCCCCAATATCTTCTCCGTCAACCGCGCAATCGCCAACTCCGCCGCGAGGCACTCCAGCGCGCAACGCACTTCAAACGTCGACCGAATATCATCTTTCGTCAAAGTCGCCACAAACGTTCCCGAACGCGGCCGAATCTCAATCAACCCTTCCGTACACAGCCGCTGCACCGAATGCCGCACCGGCGTCAAGGAAACGCCCAGCTTCTCAGCAATCTCCTCCACCTGCAATCGCTCGCCCGGCTTAAAGCCCCGTGTCAGAATCGCCTCTCGCAGCGCTTCGTAAACTTCGTCAGTTGCTCGTTTCCGGGTGATGCGGCGCAGTTTCATTCGTAGTCCAAACTCAATTATCTCCAGTAAGGTGCCCCATGCGCATTGAAAACATTTCCGCCATCCCCGTCCGTATCCCCCGCGACACCGCCGCCGCCCGCGGCTTGGCCGGTTCACCCACTTCCGTCCGCGGCGACGGCCGCTACCGCTGGTCCACCGACTACCCCGCCCTCTACCCCGTTGACTTCGAAACCGCCCTCATCCGCATCGATCTCTCAAACGGTCTCACCGGCTGGGGCGAAGCCCAAGCCCCCCTCGTCCCCGAAGTCGCCTGCACCATCATTGACCTGCTCCTCGCCCCCGTCCTCCTCGGCAAAGACTTCAACGGGACTCCCGCCGAAATCAGCGCTTTTCGTGAAGTGCTATATAGCACTATGCGCGTCCGCGGCCAAACCGGCGGCTACCAACTCGACGCCATGGCCGGCCTCGACATCGCCCTCTGGGATCTCGCCGGCCAAATCTCCAATCAACCCGTCTCCAAGCTCCTCGGCGGCTCCGCCACCCGCGTCCCCGCCTACGTCTCCGGCGTCGCCGGCGCGACCGACGAAGAACGCCTCGCCTTTATCGATCTCTACGTCCAACGCGGCTTCCGCCTCTTCAAGGTCTATCTCGAAGATTCCTGGCCCGAACTCGACCGCCGCGTCCGCCTCTTCCAATCCGCCTTCCCCCAAGTCCGCTTCGCCGTCGACGCCCTCTGGCATCTCCCCTCCGGTGCCGGCCTCGATCTCGACCTCGAGTGGATGGAGTGCCCTTTCCTCCCGGAAGACTTCGACGAGCACCACCGCTGGACCCGCCGCGCCCGCTCCCCGTTAGCCCTCGGCGAGTCCTACCGTTCCCGCCATGAACTCCGCCCCTTCCTCCCCTTCACGAAGGTCCTCCAACCAGATCTCGGCCGCTGCGGCATCACCGAAACTCTCGCCATCGGCAAAATCGCCAAACGCTTAGTCCCCCACCTCAGCATCGCCCTCGCCCCGCAGATTCTCGCCGCCGTCCACGTCGCCGCCGCCCTACCCAACTCCCGCCTCTGCGAGTACAACCCCCGCGTCCTCGAAACCGCCAATCAGTATCTCTCGGAACCCATCGAACTCGACGGCCCCAACTACGTCGTCCCCTCCCGCCCCGGCCTCGGCATCGCCTTCAATCCATCGGGTCTAGCCGGATCATGGATAGGTTCACGCTAAACGTCCGGTCATCGGTCGGCACCGTCCATGTCGGCCCCGCCGCAATCTGAATCTCATACTCGGCGGCCTCCTCCAAGTCAGTCTCCAGGATGAACAATCCGGTGCGAGTCAGCGCCCACGTCGCCTGGGCCTTCCCGTTCACCATCACGGTCACCCGCGGCACCCCGCCCTGCCCAAACAAGTTGCTATGCGCATGGCCCCGAATCCGCAGCCGCTGTTCTCCCCCTCTTACATTCCGTAAGTGCGCGACCGCCTCCCCGCCCATCCATCGAAACTTATTCCCATAGACTCCCTCGGTCTCGTACCACCCCTTCCCCAATCGCTTCTCGTGCCCCTCCGCCGAAAAGTCAATCACATCATCCCGGTCCCCCGGATATAACTCCTCCCGATCCGCCGTCCGCAGTAAGTTGTAAACCCCGCCCTCCAGCTCCGCTTCATACCCGCAGGCCGCGCAATCCAACCTCGCATTCCGGCCCCGCCGCAGGCCCCTCCCGCAATCCGGACATTGCAACCGCTCCCACAATCCCCTCCCATCCACCGCCGCCGCCCCCGCCTTCTTACACACCGCCGCCAGTGTCCCCCCCAGCCGCCAGCCTCCTAATATCGTCCCGATCCTCTCTCCCCATCCCCGCTCCGGAACAAAAACTTGATACTCCCAACTCCCAAAGTGACGCCCCACTAACTCCTGCCAATCAGCCAACGTCATCGTATGGTTCTGCCGGATCCCAAAACTCTCCTCCTGCTCCGCTCCAATCACATCCTGGACTAAGTAACCAAGTAACCCCCACTCGTGTAACTTCTTCTCCCACGGTTTCATGGTCTCCGGGTAGGGACAGCGATAGAGGCGCAACGAAAGCTGCCGCCGCACCGGCTCCTCCGCAAATACAAACACCCCGCCCGGCATCAACACCCGCTTCACCTCCAGAAACACACTCTCAATATTCATGAACTGGCTCAGCATTTGAAACGCCGTCACACACCGCAGGGAGTTATCCGCAAAGGGTAAGTGCAACGCGTCCGCCGCCACCCGCACCGGCTCCCGTTCCAGCCCCCATGCCTTCACGAGCGCCACCCCGTGCCGCAGCGAATCCGCCGACAAGTCCGATGCAAACCCCTCCGCTCCAAACTCGTTCGCCAACATATACGCCGAATGGCCCGCATTTGCCCCTATCTCCAAAAACGGCGACAACTCTCCCGCAAACTCCAAATGCCGCCGCAAAAACGTCCCCCGCCGTGCATTCTCTTCGGCGTATACTCGCAAAGCACGTTCAGGCTCCCCTAAGGACGCAAAATTGTGAAACTCTACTTGGGCGCGCTTCACCGCCGCTGACTGCGCTTCAATAATCATAAAACTGGTAGCTATCAGTAAATCCGCCCTCGCCCGAATCAGCAATACTGGAAATTCTGTACACCGTGAAAACGTCGCTCAACAGCACCATCGTCCTCCGTGGCGGCTTCGCCGTCATTCTCATCCTCCTCGCCACCTCCGCCGTCGAAGCCGTCCGCCTGCAACGCGCCGGCGGACCCCAGCAGAACGCCGCCTACCAGCGCTTCCTGCTCCAGGACGACGCCATCACCTCCTTCCGCCGCTCCATCTGGCTCGGCGGCATCTACACCCGCGACTACTTCCTCAGCAAAGACGACGCCGGCCTCCAGCGCTTCAAAACCCGCCTCGGCGAACTCGAACGCCAAGGCAACCAGGCCCTCGAAACCCTCCAAGCCCTCGCCCCGCGGCATCTCCAATCCCTCGGCCTCCCCGCCGAATTCGCCCGCTTCCTCGCCGAACTCCGCCTCACCGCCTCCAATCCCACCGCCGTCGTCGCCCCCGAATCCTACCTCGAAGCCGTCCTCATCCCTCGCCGCCTCTCCGCCTTCGCCCTCGCCGAAGAACTCCGTGCCGCCATCCGCCAGGAACTCGTCCAAGCCCAAACCCAGTTCGTCTCCCAACGCGCCGCCGCCGCCCAAACCCTCGTCCTCCTCCTCGGCCTCGCCCTCGCCGTCGGCATCGCTGTCGCCGCCCTCAGCCTCCGCTTCGCCGCCCGTGCCGAACGCGAACGCCAAACCCACTCCCTGGAACTCGAAGCCCTCTCCGCCCGCCTCCTCGAAATTCAAGAGGAAGAACGCCGCTCCCTCTCCCGCGAACTCCACGACGAAGTCGGCCAAACCCTCACCGCCCTCCGCCTCGAAATCTCCCACGCCATCTCCCTCCTCCCCGCCGGCCCCGCCGCCGACCGCCTCGCCCGCTCCCGCCAACTCGCCGAACACACCGTCGGCATGGTCCGCGACATCTCCCTCCTCCTCCGCCCCAGCCTCCTCGACGACCTCGGCCTCGGCGCCGCCCTCCAATGGCAGCTCGAAGCCTTCTCCCGCCGCTCCGGCATCCGCGCCGAACTCACCGGAGCCGACGTCGGCGAACACCTCTCCGACTCCACCAAAACCTGCATCTTCCGCGTCGCCCAGGAAGCTCTCAATAACTGCGAAAAATACTCCCAAGCCAAACTCGTCCGCGTCTCCCTCTCGCATAACGACCGCAAACTACAGCTCGACGTCCACGACGACGGCGTCGGCTTCGCCCTCGACCATCGTGGACTCCCCGGCCGTGGCACCGGCATCCTCGGCATCAAAGAACGCGTCCAAAAACTCGGCGGATCCCTCTCCCTCGAAACCCGTCCCGGCCACGGCACCCACCTCCGCGTCCAACTTTTAGAGACAATCGCATAAATGCCACACCGCATCCTCCTCGCCGACGATCACACCCTCGTCCGCCAAGGCGTCCGCCGCATCCTCGAATCCCATCCCGCCCTCCTCATCGTCGCCGAAGCCGGCTCCGGCTCCGAAGCCGTCGAACTCACTCGCCAAAATACCCCCGATCTCGTCCTCCTCGACGTCGGCATGAAGGGCCTCAACGGCCTCGAAGCCCTCTCCCAACTGCATCGCCTCCACCCCGCCGTCTCCGTCCTCATGCTCAGCATGCACGCCGACGAACGCTACGTCCTCCGCGCCGTCCGCGAAGGCGCTCGCGGCTATATCCTCAAGGATTGCCTCGAAGCCGAACTCATCGAAGCCGTCCTCGCCGTCGCCGGCGGCCACCGCTTCTTCAGTCCCGCCGTCAGCCGATTCCTCCACCAAACCGTCCTCGACGCCCCCCCCGACGATCGCTTCGATCTGCTCACCGAACGCGAACGCCACCTCTACCAACTCCTCGCCGAAGGCAATAGCAACAAGGAAATCGCCGCCCAACTCGGCCTCAGCCTCCACACCGTCGAAACCCATCGTTCCCGCATTATGGAAAAACTAGCCCTCCATAGCGCCGCCGAACTTGTTCTCAGCGCCGTCCGTCGCGGCCTCGTGTCTTAAGAAAGATTCATTATTCTGTAGTACTTATACAGCCAAAGCTGTATGGACTCCGACCTCCAAAATCGAGTACCGTTGTCTTTCCTCTTCACTATGCTAGACAACGCTACCCTTCGCCCGGTCGCCGTCCGCACGACCACTCTCGCTCTGTTCCCCTACAGTCTCAGCGTCTTTTTCCCCGCCTATAACGACGCCCCCTCCCTCCCTAACCTCATCTCCAAAACGTTCGCCGTCCTCACGCGCCACGTCGCCGACTTCGAAGTCATCGTCGTGAACGACGGTAGTGCCGACGCCACCGGCCTTGTCCTCGAATCCCTCGTCGCCGAATTCGGCCCCCGCCTCCGCGTCATCACCCATCCCGAAAACCGCGGCTACGGCGCTGCCCTTCGGACCGGCTTCGCCGCCTCTACTAACGAATTCGTCTTCTACACCGACGGAGACGGTCAATACGATGTCGCCGACCTCCCCGCGCTCCTCCACGCCATCACCCCCGAAGTCGGCCTCGTCAACGGATACAAAATCCTCCGCCACGATCCCTGGCACCGCAAGGTCATCGGTGCCGTCTACAACCAATTCGCCCGCTTCCTCTTCCGCGTCCGCCTCCGCGATATCGACTGCGACTTCCGCCTCATCCGCCGCTCCTTACTCACCCGCGAACCCCTGCGCTCGTCCAGCGGCACCATCTGCGTCGAACTCGTCACCATGCTCGAACGCTCCGGCATGAAGGTGGTCGAACTCCCCGTCTCCCATCTCGCCCGCGAACACGGCCGCTCTCAGTTCTTCCGCGTCAAATCCCTTGCCACTACGTTAGTCCAGATCTGCCGCCTCTACCTCCACCGCTAGATCTTAAGGCTCCAGCTCGCTTTGATTCGCGCACACCTTCGGAGAAGTTCCGTGGTTGTTCCTCCGCGTTCAAACTCGATCCGCAAACGACTCCCGTCAGTGGTTGCGCAAAAAATCATCTTTAATTACAATCGCGTGTCAATATGGCAAGCCCCTGTCTGGAAAAATCAGTGAATAACTCATAAACCAGCAATTATATTGTTGACTATTTGCCGTGTAGCATTGCACAATCGAGCTGGAAGTAAACTATGCCGACAAAGATCACGTTGTTGCTCGCATGCATCCTCTCCGCCGCTTATGGGCAAGCTCCTCTCATTCTCCCCCCCCCTCCTCCCCGGCGGGGCCCAGCCAATTGCCGGTTCGGTGCCTAATTCAGAACTCCCGCCAGATCCCCTAACTTCTGCGCTGGAAGGGCGAATTATGGATGGCCAGGGGACACCGTTGCCCGACGCGACCGTGCAAATAACTCAACTCGGCACTTACATCGCAGCCCGCTCCCCCGGGAGTTCGCCGATTGTCGTCCCGGGAAGGTCCTACACTCTCCAGTCCGGCAAAGATGGCACTTTTCGACAAGATCGCTTGGCCCAAGGAACTTATATTGTTTGCGCTCATGGCACGGCGAAGTATCATCTCTCTTCGTGCGATTGGGGAGGCCGATCCACTTATGTTTCCGTTGAGCGTTCCGCTGCAAAGACCGTTCCAGAGACTCGAATCGTCTCTGGCGAACTGATTCGAATTGAAGTTCTCGATGCCGCGGATCAACTGGCGAAAGAAGTGAAGAGCCCCATCGGGATATCGATTCCCGGTGTCTTTTTCCGGCGGGCCCATCGCGTGGGTCGCTTCGGCTCCGTCACTGCCTAAGAGATAGCTGTTCCCAGAGATCAAGCGATGATTCTTCGCTGGGAGTCCACGCTCAAGGCTAGCGACACAAAAGGGGCTGCCGTCGGTCTCGAACGCGACCTCCGCACTGTCCTCGAACGCGACGCGATCGGCCGATCAAAAGTATCGATCCGTATCGACTAAGGTTAGATTACTATGCTTGTCTTTCTTCCACGGATGGCTATCTTGCTCGCCGGTCTCTTGCTTGCCACGATTGGTGCAAACGGCGTTTCCGAAGCGCCAAGCGCGGTTCCCTCCCTCCCGCTCGTATTCGAAGAAAATCGTGGTCAATTAAATGACAAGTCGGTTATCTTTATCGCGCGATTCAAAGACGGTATCGTGCTTGTGCACCGTGATCGAATCCGGGTCGTTCGCCAAGGGGTCCCGCTGGACTTCCGAATTCTAGGCACCACACTTGGCGGCTCCAAGCTAACAGGCGAGAAACAGTTGACCGGCCGGACCACCTACATCTCGGGTGGTAACCTGCTAGCCTGGAAGTCGGGCATCCCGAATTTCCGCGCTGTCAGGTACCACGACGTCTATTCTGGAATAGATCTCCTTGTCTATGCGAATGGCAATGAGCTGGAATACGACTGGGAAGTAGCCGCCGGTGCCGACCCCGGCCGCATCCGCTTCTCTTATCCAGAAACCAAGAGTAAGATTCTCGCTAACGGCGACCTGGAAATCACTAAGGATGGCGCGATCCTGCGCCACTCTGCGCCCCTGCTCTATCAACCGGGTGCTCATCATCGGCAAACCGTCGCCGGCGGATTCGTTCGCCAATCGAACTCTACTTTCGGTTTTCGCATCGGACTCTACGACAAAACGCGTCCTCTCGTCATCGACCCGTACCTTATATACGGAGCTTCGTTCGGCGGCGAGGCCAGGGGCGGGTTCATCCGCGGAACTCGTGGTGCAGGTGGTTGTCGCGCCACGGGCATCGCCGTCGATAAGCAAGGTTACGCCTTTGTCACCGGTAGCATCACCGATCCGAACGGTCTACCCAATCCCAGCCTGATTCAACCTAAGCTGGGTGGTGCGGAAGATGCCTTTGTCGTCAAGTTGAACAAAACCGGCTCCGATTTTGAATACGCCGTGTTTCTCGGTGGTCCAGGCTTTGACGAAGGCCGCGCCATCGCCGTCGACGATGCGGGCAACGCCTACGTCACCGGTACGACCGCCGGAGGGTTCCCTGTGAAGGGCGGCCTGTCAAACCTGAAGGGAGGGATCTTCGTCGCCAAGATCAACGCCGACGGGTCCGAATTGCGCTACTCGTTCGTCTTTGGCGGAGGCTACCGATTTTTCCCGGGTGACGATGGCTACCTCTACACTAGTGCCGGCAATGCGATTGCCGTGTCCCCCGATGGCAGCGCCTTCGTAGCTGGGACTACCAGCGGCAATCCGCTCCCGACTACCCCGGGTGCGTTTCAACGTACCCCGAGACCAGCCGCCTGCCTCGCCGTGTTGCCTGCCTGCCCGGACGCCTTCGTCGGTAAGATCAAACCGGGAGGCGAAGCGTTTGAATACTTAACCTACCTATCTGGCTCGTCCGCCGAATTCCTCGGCGGAATCGTCCTCGACGAACTCGGTCAAGTGACAGCGGCGGGGACAACGCACTCATCCGACTACCCCGTCACTCCGGGCGCTTACCAGACAGAACGAAAAGTGCATCCCACCGAGAATGAACCGGACTTCTACCGCAACGCTGCGGATGGATTTCTCACGCGTCTCTCGCCTGACGGAGCCTCACTCGCTGTTTCCACCTACTTTGGCGGCACTGGCGGAGAGTTCATTCGGACCCTTGCTCGGGACCGATCCGGAAATTTGTACATCGTTGGGTCCGGAGGGACTCCTCCAGACTTTCCCCACCCCATCGGCGAGACTCCGCCAGTTGACCCTGGTACTGGTACGACAATCTTTGTTTGCAAAGTGGACTCCTCCATCCGTGAAGTAAAGTACCTCTATCGCTCCGATTTTGTAAGGCAGGATGGAACCGCCTTCGCTATCGCTGTTAACCGCCGTGGAGAGGCACTCGTTGGGGCCTCGGCCGCCCAAGCCTCTTATTCACGCTTGCAATTGCAGGAGCGAACAGCGCAAACTCCACGTTCTTGTTATCTCAACCGGCTCGAAGTTTGCGAAGTCCAGTACCTATTCCTCCTCGCCGCGGACGGAAAGGAGATGACATTCGCAACGGAAATCGGATTGATGAGCGACGGCGGGCGCAGCCGCGTAGCGGCTGTCGCCTTCGATCAATTGGATATGGCCTATGTCTGTGGTGGACCCCGAAAACTAGACATGAGATTGGGGATTGCTTAAGTGTATGAGGGCAGTGAAAATGAAGGAGAATCAATGCCTCGAACACGCAAGACTCA
>JBBRIO010000155.1:0-9909 GCA_038220855.1 Bryobacterales bacterium
CAGCCGGGGAGCAGTTGCAAGTGGATACCGGGTGTATCGTGGCGTTCGAAGAAGCAGTGCAGTACGACATTCAATTTGTGGGTGGGATCAAGACCGCCATCTTCGGTGGAGAAGGGCTGTTCCTGGCGACGTTGACCGGACCAGGGCGCGTGATCATTCAATCGATGACACTCGACAAGATGCGCCGGGAGTTGGCTCCTTCGGCGACCGGTGGAGGGGATGAGCGCAGCGGGCTAGGCGCCATCACAGGTTTGTTTAATTCTGATGACTAACGCACAAATCACGCAGATTCGAGACGAAGTGGCTGGCCTGCTGGTCAGCCGCTTGGCGGCGGTGCCGGCCGAAGCGGCGGAGTTGCAGCGGGCGGCGCGGGCTTTGCGGCAGGCCGAATCGATTGAACAGTGGATCCAGATTGTAGCGGATACCGCGGCTGGTTTTACGGAACGGGCAGCGCTGTTTTCAATCGACGGCGACCGGGCGCTGGGCAAGGCGTTGCGAGGGACGGGCGAGTTACCCGCTGAGCCGGTGAATTTGGTTGAAGCCCCGGCCTTGCGTCAGGTGGTGGAGACGAGCGAGACGGTGGTCTGCCTGACGGCGACATCGCAGTTGGGCCCGGCTCTATTCGAGCCCAGGGTTTCCAGGCGGGCGCACTTGGTGCCGGTGGTCGGCAAGACGCGGGTCTTAGGGGTTTTGTATGCCGAGGGCGACCCGAACCTGGCGGCGCTGGAGACATTGGCCGCCCTGGCCGCCGGATCGCTGGAGCTGCGGAAGGCCAAGGTGACCGCGCCGCTGATTCAGCCGGTATCGGCGACGGCCGAACCGGAGCATCGGCACCCGGTGGAACTGGTGGTTGTGGCACCGATTCCGGAGCCCGCGCCGGTCGACTGGCGGGCGTTCCGGGGCGCTAGTGTGGCGGTGGCGAAACTGGTGTTGCGCCATCGCGAGACGATCGCAGTGGCGCGGGTGCGCGGGAATGTTTACGCGGCACTCCGGTTGGAGATTGAAGCGGCGAGATTAGCGCATCGCGACCAGTATCCGGGGCGGGAAAGCTATCTCGAAGAGGAGTTGAGCGCGCGGTTATTTGAGCAAGGTGGTCTTCGAGCCGCCGAGCGCGGAGCCGATGAGTAACGTTTCGCCGCGGGCTCCTTCGTAGTGGGGGGATCCCGCCGCCGACGATGAAGAACTGGCGAGCCGGAATGGTCTTGATCTTATCGCGGTCCAGTCAGCGGGCGAATTCGAGGAGCAGGGTGCCTTTTACCACCGCCACCCGGGCTTGCCGGGAATGCAGATGGGCACCGACCCAGTCGCCGTACGGCATCCAAAACGGGTAGGTGAATGACTGATCAGGAACCGGACAGCAAAATATCCGGTTCTTGCGATCGCAGTCGAGTTAGTGGATTTCCATCGCGGGATCGGGGGAGAAGCCTTTGGGGAGCGACCAATCCTTCACGATTCGGCGAGAGGCGAGGTCGACGGCGTAGACACGGTCCATGTTTTCGTTAGCGGCGTAGGCGGTTTTTCCATCGGGGCTGAGGTGGAGGCTGACGATTTGCCCCAGCGGGGCGGGGAGGTCAACGCGGCCGACGATTTTGCCTGTTTTCGTGTCCGTCCACCCGATGGCTTTTTCGTCGAGGAGGCCGTAGACAACGTGGCGTCCGTCCGGGGAGATATCGACGCGGACGGGTCCGGGCGGCGAGTCGAGCGTGCGGAGGAGTTTGTGAGTGAGGGTATCGATCTCCGCGATGCCGCGGCCGTCGCGTTGGCAAACGTATAGGCGTTTGCCGTCGGGGGAGAGGATGCTGCCTTCTGGCCGCGGTCCGGTCGGAATGAGCTTTACTTCGCCGGTGCCGAGGTGGATGGCGGAGACGTTGGAGGAGCTACTATTCGAGATCCAAGCCCACTGTCCGTCCAGGCTGGCGGTGACCATATGCGCGGTTTTGCCTTGGGTTGAGTAGGTGCGGAGGATCGAGCGTTTGATGGGATCGAGGAGCAGCAGGGCGTCCGGAAGTTCGGTGGAAACGAGTAAGTTGCCGTTTGGCAAACGGGCGATGCCGTGGGGGCGGCGATAGGTTCCGGTGGAAATCTCGCCGACCTTCTCGCGGCTAGTGAGATCGATGATCGAGATCGTGTTCCCCCCCGAGCCCGCTTGCTCGATACGCATCGTGCCGTTGTCGGTAGTGAATAGCAACTTGCCGTCAGCGGAGCGGACCATCTCGTGAGGGTGGGCGTTGACGGCGACCTTTTTTTCGAGCGTTCCATCGGCGGAGTAGAAGCCGAGCGAGCTATCCCCCTTGTGCAGAACGATCCACGCGAATAGAAATAGAGTGTGCATAGCTTACCGGCTTTTTTTCTTGTAAGTGTAGGTTGGAAAGTCGAAGTCAAACTCGGTGCGGTGAGGCAGGGGCTTGGCATTAGTCGCCGGCAGGGCAAGGGCCAGTTCCGCTTTGAGCTTAGTATATTTCGGATCGCCGGCGATGTTGCGCCATTCGTTGGGATCGGCGAGGCAATCGTAGAGTTCCTCGGTGCCGTCCTTGTAGCGGATGTAGCGCCACTGCTCGGTGCGGACGGCGTGATTGCCTTCGAGATAAGTGATGACGGCGGGCGGACGCTTGGCCTTCGGGTTGCGGAGTTGCGGGAGCAAACTGAGGCCTTCATTGCGCGGGTTTTTGGGTAGGCCACAGAGATCGACCAGCGTGGGATAGAGATCGAGCAGACTAACGGCCTGCGGGCGCGCGACTCCAGGTTTGGCGGTGCCCGGTCCGGCGATGATCATCGGCACGTGGGTCGATCGCTGCCACAGAGTGGACTTGTGCCAGTGCTTCTTTTCCCCGAGATGCCAGCCGTTGTCGGACCAGAAGACGATGACGGTATTTTTGGCGTGGGCCGATTTGTCGAGGGCGTCGAGGAGTTGGCCGATCATGGCGTCGGCGAAGGAGATGCAGGCGAGGTAGGAGCGGACGGCGTCTTTATGTTTGCCGGTCCTGACGATACGTTCGTGTTCGACGCGCCGGAACGCGGCGAACTCCTGTCCGATTTTGGGGATGTCGTCGAGGTCGTCTTCGGGCGCCTCCGGGAGGCGAACCTTGTCCGCCGGGTAGAGGTCGAAATATTTCTGCGGGGCGTACATCGGAATGTGCGGATGCCAAAGTCCGATGGCGAGGAAGAACGGCTTGGCGTGGGCTTTTGCTAGGAAACTGGTGCCAAAGTTGATGGCGCGCTGGTCGCCGTAAGCGCGTTCTTCATAGGGCAGCACGCCCCAATCAAACTCGCCCTGAAACTTGTCCAGGCCGTTGAGCGGGATAGCGGGCGGGGCCGGGACGCGTTTGTTCCAGGGGTACCAGTCGGCGCGGCGATACCAGGGGTCGTCGAAGACTTGCAGTTGGAATTCGTCCCACTGCGACGGCGGATTGTTGCCGGCCGTGTGATGGAAAACCTTGCCGGCCCCGGCGACATGGTAGCCGTGCTTACGGAAGTACATGGGGAGGGTGACGGCGTCGGGGAGGACGGGAGGCCAGAATTGGTCGTTGTCGTAGATGCCGGTAGAGGAAGCGCGCTGGCCGGTCAGCAACGCGGTGCGGGAGGGGTTACAGAGCGGGGAGGCGCAGTGCGCATTGGCGAAGAGCGCACCGCGTTGGGCTAGGCGGTCGATGTTCGGCGTTTGGACGCCTGGGTAGCCACGGAGACAGCCGACCCAGTCGTTCATGTCGTCGACGGAGATGAAGAGGACGTTAGGTTGCTTGGAGGCCGCGAGGGCTGCCGAGGCGGAGGCGAGAAAGGCGCGACGAGAGAGCATGGATGGCCGAATTATATCGGCTTCTTAGCTGTTCCGGCGAACCAGGTACACCGCTGTCTCGGCGAGCAGGTTGGGCATCCACTTCACTTCGCGATTGCCATCGAGAAAGACGCGTTTTTCGATGTGCCATTCTTCGCGGGCGGCCAGGATCTCGAAGTCGTCGATCGTGAAGAAGTGAATGTTGGGCGAATCGAACCAATCGTGCGGGAACCGGGTTGTTTTGGGGGCTCGTCCCGTAAACAGGTGCCCTAACCGGACGCGCCAGTGACCAAAATTCGGAAAGGCAACCAGAGCGCGGCGGCCGACGCGGAGCATGTCATTCAGAACCTGGAGCGGATGCCGCACCTCCTGCAACGTCTGGCTGAGGATGACGTAGTCAAAGGCGTGGTCGGGGTAGTCAGCGAGGCACTCTTCGATATTGCCCTGATAGCAACTGACGCCTTTCGCAATTGCCTTCTGCACCTTCGCGCCATCCATTTCGACGCCTCGGGCATCGACGTCTTTGTTGTCGGCGAGCCAACTGAGCAGTTCTCCGTCGCCGCAGCCGAGATCGAGGACGCAAGTCTGCGGCGCGACGATTTCGCTGAAAATTGCATAGTCTCCACGGCCGAGCAGGTCACGGACAAACGGATCGTTGTTGCTGGGGGGGGTCATCGGCGGTTCACTCCTTTGGTGACGCGGAGGAGGAATCCTTTCACGATTTCCGATTGCTCTTCGACCTCGACGAGGAACGCGTCGTGGCCATATTTGGACGTCAGTTCGATATAGGCGACGTCCTGGTTGCGACGGCGCAGGGCGCTGACCACCTCCTGCGATTGGTAGGACGGATAGAGCCAATCGGAGGTGAAGCTGATGACGAGAAACTTCGTCTTCGACCGTTCGAGCACTGCCGTCAGCGACTGTTGGCCAGCGGCGAGATCAAACAGGTCCATGGCTTTGGTGATGTAGAGATACGAGTTCGCGTCGAAGCGGTCGACGAATTGACTGCCGCGGTGACGGAGATAACTTTCGACCTCGAAGATGCCTTGATCTTCGCGCTGGCGGCGGCCGAATTTTTGGCGCATCGACTCATCGCTCATGTAGGTGATGTGGCCCACCATGCGCGCCACGGCCAAGCCACGGCCGGGCAGTTTGCCGCCGTAGTAGTTGCCGTCGCTCCAGTCCGGATCGGCCATGATGGCTTGGCGGCCCACCTCGTTAAAGGCGATTTGCTGGGCGCTGTGACGCGGGGTGGTCGCAATGGGGATGGCCGAGGCGACCCGATCGGGGTAGCGGGCCGCCCATTCCAGAACCTGCATGCCACCCATGGAACCGCCGGCGACCGAGAGCAATTTTTCAATGCCGAGCGATTCGATCAGCTTGGCCTGGAGCCGGACCATGTCGCCGATGGTGATGACCGGAAACGTCATCGCGAAGATGTCGCCCGTCGCGGGGTTGATGGAGCCAGGTCCGGTAGTGCCGCGGCAGCCGCCCAAGACGTTCGAACAGATGACGAAATACTGGTCGGTGTCGAAGCCGCGCCCGGGGCCGATCATGCTGTCCCACCAGCCCTTTTGCTGGGTTTGCGCGTCAACCCCCGCCGCGTGGGCGTCGCCGGAAAAGGCGTGCATGATTAGGATCGCGTTGGAGCGATCAGCGTTTAAGGTGCCGTAGGTTTGATAAGCGACGTCGACCGGAGCGAGGGTTACCCCACAATCCAACTCCAAGGATGCGAACCGCTTCGATTGCGTGGAAACGACCATGACAGGAATCCTTGTAGGATAACAGGCATGTTGCGATTGGCTATCAGCTTCTTCCTGATGTCTTCGGTGCTCTGGGGGCAATGGCGCGTAGGGCGGGCCGAGGTGGATATCACCCCACCGGCCCGGATGCCGATGGCCGGCTACTACTACGTGCGACTGAACGAAGGCACCCATGACCCTCTTTTTGCCAAGGCCATGGTGGTCGAGCAAGCGGGCGTGCGAATGGCGCTGGTCGCGGTTGACTACGTGCAGATTCCCAGGGCTTTTGTCGAAGAGGCGCGGATACTAATTGCCGCGCGGACGGGAATTCCAGGGACGCACGTCATGATCTCGGCGACCCATTCGCATACGGGCCCCGAGTTGGGCGCCCGGCTCAGAAGCGTGGAACCGGATGTTGATGCCTTGGCGAAAGGCTTCTGGAAAAAGATTCCGGAGTTGATTGCGGCGAGCGTGGAGAAGGCGGTCGCCGCGCTGGCGCCGTCGGAAATCAGCGTAGGCGTGGGGCGGGAAGAAACCATCAGCTTCATCCGCCGCTTCCGCATGATCGATGGCACGACCGGTTGGAACCCAGGGAAGAAGAATCCAAAGATTGTGCAAGCGCTGGGGGCTATTGATCCGGACGTGGCCGTGGTGGTCGCCGGGAAGGGTGCCTACGTCAACTTCGCGTTGCATCTCGATACCGTCGGCGGCGCCCAGTTTTCGGCCGATTATGCCGATGCGTTGAGCCGCAGTCTGCGCGAAGTGAAAGGGCCGGAGTTTTCGACCCTGTTCACGATCGGCTGCGCGGGGAATATTAACCACATCGACGTTTCGCACAATCGACCGCAGAAGGGCCCCGGCGAGGCGGCGCGGATCGGCATCGTGTTGGCGGCCGCCGCTTTGAAGACGATGGAACGATTGCAGCCGGTGGAGCCGCAACCGGTCCGCGTGTCTACGCGCCTGGTCGCCCTACCGCCCGCGCCCTACACGGCAGAGGAGGCGGAACGGGCGAAGGTGGTGGTGGCGAATTACGGCAAGCCGAACGCGAACCCGTTTTATGAGCAGGTGAATGCCTTCAAAGTCATGGACCTGATGGAACTCGGCAAACGGCCTGTCGAGGCGGAAGTGCAAGTGATCGCCTTGGGTAAATCGGTGGCGTGGGTTGGATTGCCGGGTGAGATTTTCGTCGAGCACGGGCGGGCTATCAAGCTGGCTTCGCCGTTCCTGGTGACGATTGTGGCGGAACTCGCCAACGGCAACCTCGGTTATGTGCCGGACCGGAAAGCCTACGCCGAAGGTGCGTACGAGGTGATCTCCAGCCGGCTCGCCGCCGGGGGCGGGGAAGCGATGGTGGCCGCGGCCGTCGAGCAGTTGAACGCTCTCTATCGGGACTAAGGGGACGAATCGCTCGTCGAGGATTGCGGTGGCTCGGTCTAATGTGTTCCAATAGGTAAAATCTAGCGGGAGGTTCCCGAATTGAATCCAGCAATCCTCGCTCTTGAAGACGGAACGGTCTTCGAAGGCCGGGCTTTTGGAGCGCAAACGGAGCGCTCCGGGGAAGTCGTTTTTAACACTTCCATGACGGGCTATCAAGAGATATTCACCGATCCGTCTTACTCCGGGCAAATCGTAGTTTTGACTTACCCGCAGATTGGTAACTATGGGACCAACGACGGAGACATGGAATCGGCCCGGCCTTACATTGAAGGGCTGGCCGTCCGAGATTTTTCTCCGATCGTTTCTAACTGGCGTTCCGGGCGTTCGGCCCATCAATTTCTGGCCGATGCCAATGTTCCGATCATTGATTCAATCGACACCCGGAAACTCGTGCGTCACCTGCGAACCAGCGGAGTGATGAGGGGCGTGCTCTCTTCGATCTCAACCAACGTGGCCGAACTGATCGAAAAGGCCAAGAATACCCCGTCCATGGCGGGCCTCGACCTCGCCACGCGCGTTTCGACCGTCGATTCCTACCGGTGGACGACTGCCGTCGATCCGGTCTCGGTTTCTGAGCGTATTGGCAAACTTCGTCCGGCGGAACACCACGTGGTCGCCTTCGACTTTGGGATTAAACGCAACATTCTCCGCCGTTTGGTCTCGAGCGGTTGCCACGTCACCGTCGTGCCAGCCTCGACCACCGCCGCCGACGTGCTCGCACTGCGCCCCGATGGCGTCTTTCTTTCGAACGGCCCGGGCGATCCGGAACCTCTACAAGCGCAAGCGGCTGAGGTTCGGCAACTCATCGGTAAGACGCCTATTTTCGGCATCTGCCTCGGTCACCAGGTTCTGGGACTCGCTCTCGGCGGGAAGACTTACAAACTGAAGTTTGGCCATCGCGGCGGCAATCATCCGGTCCTGAACAAGCGGACACAGAAGGTGGAGATTACCGCGCAAAACCACGGTTTCGCCGTTGATCCGGAGTCGTTGCCTGACTCCGCGGTCGAAGTGACCCACATCAACCTGAACGATCAAACCGTGGAAGGGTTGCGGCACAAGTCCGAGCCGCTCTTTTGTGTTCAGTACCACCCGGAAGCCGCGCCCGGCCCCCACGACTCCCTATATCTATTCGACGATTTCATCGCACTTATGAAAGAGGCCAAGCGCTAAGCGATGCCGAAACGCACCGATCTTCACTGCATCATGATCATTGGCTCTGGCCCCATTATTATTGGCCAAGCTTGCGAATTCGACTACTCCGGAACTCAAGCGTGCAAGGCGCTGAAGGACGAAGGCTACAAAGTCATTCTGGTCAATTCCAACCCGGCGACCATCATGACGGATCCGAACCTGGCGGACCGCACCTATGTCGAACCGCTCAGTGTCGAATATCTCACGGAGATCATACGCAAGGAACGGCCAGACGCCGTCCTGTCAACGGTCGGCGGCCAGACCGGCTTAAACCTTTCGATTGCGCTCGCCGAGGCGGGCGTCCTGGACGAATATGGCGTCGAACTGATCGGAGCCAAAATCGAATCGATCAAGAAGGCCGAAGATCGGCTGCTGTTCAAGGACGCGATGAAGAAGATCGGGCTTGACACCCCGACTTCTTCGTTGATCACGTCCATTCAAGGCGGTCATGATTTCGCCGCTAAAGTCGGCTATCCGCTCATCCTGCGGCCCAGTTTCACCATGGGCGGCACCGGCGGGGGCATCGCTTATAACGCGGAAGATCTCGAAGAGATTCTCGCTCGCGGCCTTCAGTTATCGCCCGTCCATGAAGTCCTCGCCGAAGAATCTGTCCTGGGCTGGAAAGAGTTTGAGCTGGAGGTGATGCGCGACCTCGCCGACAACGTCATCATTGTCTGCTCCATCGAAAACTTCGACCCTATGGGCGTTCACACCGGCGACTCGATCACCGTCGCTCCCGTCCAAACCTTGACCGATCGCGAGTATCAGATGATGCGCGACGGGGCAATCCGCTGCCTGCGCGAAATCGGGGTCGATACCGGTGGCTCCAACGTACAATTCGCGATCAATCCGGTCAACGGCGCGATGGTTGTCGTTGAAATGAACCCGCGTGTTTCGAGAAGTTCGGCGCTGGCCTCCAAGGCCACCGGCTTCCCCATCGCGAAGATTGCCGCCAAACTCGCTGTCGGCTACCGCCTCGACGAGATCAAGAACGATATTACGCGCCTTACCCCGGCCTGCTTCGAGCCGACGATCGATTACGTTGTAGCGAAGATCCCGCGGTGGCAGTTCGAGAAGTTCCCCGGTGCCGATACCACCCTGGGCACGCAAATGAAGTCGGTCGGCGAAGTCATGTCGATAGCCCGCAATTTCAAGGCGGCCCTCGCCAAAGCTATTCGCTCCCTGGAAACCGGCAAGTCGGCGACGAAGGTGGAAGCCTTCGATGTCGATCTGATCCCGAACAAGCTCATCACCCCGACGCCCGATCGCCTGCCCTACATCTACTTTGCCTTCGAGCAAGGTTGGACGGTCGATCAGGTTCAGGAACTCACGAAGATCGATCCGTGGTTCCTCCAGCAGATCTTCGAGACCGTGGAATCCCACGCCAACCTGGCGAAGAAATCGCTGGCCACCATCTCGACCGCCGAGATGCGCGAAGCCAAACGCAACGGCGTGGCCGATACGACGCTCGCTCGCATCTGGAACGAAGATCCGTTGCGCATTCGCGACCGACGGAAGCAGATGGGCGTCCGCGCCATTTTCAATCGCGTTGACACCTGCGCCGCCGAATTCGAATCGTTTACCCCCTACCTGTACTCCTCGTATGAGTCCGAGTGCGAGGCCAACCCGAGCGACCGCAAGAAAGTAATGATCCTCGGTGCCGGCCCCAACCGTATCGGCCAGGGGATCGAGTTCGACTACTGCTGTTGCCATGCGAGCTTCGCCCTCCAGGCCTTTGACCATGAATCGATTATGGTCAACTGCAAC
>JBBRIO010000156.1:0-9900 GCA_038220855.1 Bryobacterales bacterium
GATATCGCTCAATCCCTCCGCGCCATCAACGAGAAATTGATCCGCCGCCATCCTCACATCTTCGGTGACGCCCAAGCCAATACCGCCGAAGAGGTCCTCGACCAGTGGAACAAAATCAAGGCCACCGAAAAGCCGGAACGCACGCGTCTCCTCGACGGCATCCCCAACGCCATGCCGGCTCTCCTGCAAGCCCGCGAAATCAGTAAGCGCGCCGCTAAAGTCGGCTTCGACTGGGAGAACTCCGCTCAGGTCGTCGACAAGCTTCACGAAGAACTCGCCGAACTAGCCGAAGCCGCGTCGCCCGAAGAACGTACCGGCGAAATCGGCGACCTCTTCTTCGTCCTCGTCAATCTCGCCCGCTTCTACCAAGTCGACCCCGAACAAGCTCTGCGGCAAACGAACGCCAAGTTCCGCCGCCGCTTTGCGCACCTCGAAGATAGCCTCCATGGACAAATTGAAGGCACCCCCATCGCTCAACTCGAAGCACTCTGGCAGGAGGCGAAAGCCAAGGAATGATTGTCGTCCGCGAGTTAGAAGAACACGCCGAGTTAGTCACGGCTGTTGAGTTACAAAAGGAGATCTGGGGCTTCTCCGATCTCGACCTGCTCCCCGTCCGCCTCTTCGTCGTCGCCACTAAGATCGGCGGTCAGGTTCTCGGTGCCTTTGATGGCGACCGGATGGTTGGCTTCCTCATCTCCATCCCCGGCGTCAAGCCCGGCGGTCGCGCCTTTCTGCACAGCCAAATGATGGGGGTCGTCTCCGAGTATCGCAACGCCGGAGCCGGGCGCATGATGAAACTCAAACAGCGCGAACTCGCTCTCGCCCTTGGCGTCAACCTCATTGAATGGACCTTCGACCCCCTCGAGCTCAAGAACGCCTTCTTTAACATCGAGCGTTTGGGCGCGGTCGTCAAACGCTACGTCCTCAACCAATACGGGAACACCTCCAGCCTACTCCACGCCGGCCTGCCCACCGACCGCTGCGTCGCCGAGTGGCACCTCGATCAAACCAAAACCCCCGTCGAAATCGTCGCCCGCATCGAAGTCCCCAACGTCGGCGCCCGCACGATCGACATTCAATCCCGCATCAGCCAGGCCTTTCTCGAACACTTCCGCGCCGGCCGCACCGTCGTCGGATTCGAACGCGGCGAAACCCGCGGCGCCTATCTACTCGCCGACCAGGATGGATTAGTATGAGCTTCCAAATAGACGAAATTCGCCTCCGCCAAGTCAAAATGCCGCTCGTGCATTTTTTCGAAACCAGCTTCGGCCGCACTTATGAACGCGATATGGTTCTGGTCGAAGTTGTCTCCGACGGCCTCAGCGGCTGGGGCGAAGTCACCGCCGGCGAAAACCCGTTCTACAACGAAGAGTGGACCGCATCCGCCTGGATGATCGTCCGCGACTATGTCGCCCCCCGCGTCCTGCGTCATCCCTTCGAAACCGCCCGTGACGTCGCCCCCCGCTTCCAGCATATTCGGGGCCACAAAATGGCCTGCGGCGGTCTCGAAGTCGCCGTGTGGGATCTGGAAGCTCGCCAGAAAAACATTCCGCTTCATCAGTTGATCGGCGGCGGCGCCCGGCAGGAAATCCCCTCCGGCGTCTCTCTCGGGATTCAAGACACCGTCGATGATGTCCTCCGCGTCATAGAGAAGGAACTCGCCGCCGGCTACCAACGCATCAAGATGAAGATCAAGCCCGGTCGCGACGTCGAAGATCTACGCGAAGTCCGCAAGCGCTTCCCCCAAATCAAGCTGATGGCCGACGCCAACTCCGCCTACACCCTCAAAGACGCCGATCGCCTCCAGGCCCTCGACGAACTCTACCTCATGATGATCGAGCAACCCCTCGCGCACGACGAAATCATCGACCACGTCGAGCTCCAAGCCAAGCTTCAAACCCCCATCTGCCTCGACGAATGCATCCGTTCCGCCCACCACGCCGAACAAGCCATCCGTATGAATGCCTGCGGGATCATCAACATCAAACTCGGCCGCGTCGGCGGCTTCACGGAAGCGATCAAAGTCCACGATCTCTGCCAGCAGCATAATATCCCCGTCTGGTGCGGTGGCATGCTCGAAAGCGGCATCGGTCGCGCTCATAACATCGCTCTGGCTTCCCTGCCGAATTTCGTCCTCCCCGGCGACGTTTCGGCTTCGAACCGCTACTGGAAACGCGAGCTCCTCACTCAACCGATCGAAGCGACCCCCCAAGGCACCATCGTCGTTCCCGACGGCGTCGGCTTTGGTTTCGATATCGATCACGCGTTTCTTGATTCCATCACCGTCCGCCAGGAGACAGTCCGTTGAACGATGGCAGTAGTCGAATGCGCCTCTACCTCATCGTCGTTGGGGTATATCTTTTCTGGGGCGCCAATTTCATCTTTTCGAAGATAGTCTTGAAAGAAATGCCGGGCATGGTCGCGGCCACGCTGCGGACGTTTTTTGCCGCCGCCCTCATGCTGCCCGTCTATTGGTGGAGTGTCCGCCAAGGCGCTGAACCCGTCAAACTCCGCGAACTCCCCCTGCTCTTTTTTATCGGCTCGGTTGGCGTCGCCATCAACCAGGCTTGTTTCCTGGTCGGCATCTCCTACACCTCCGCCGGCCATGCCGCGCTCGTGATTAGCCTTACTCCGATTCTGGTTCTCTTCCTCGCCGCTTTCGTCGGTCAAGAGAAAATCACCCCCTGGAAAATCGCTGGCCTAACGGTCGCCATCAGCGGAGTCGTCCTGCTCCAAAACGGACACAGCGCCAGCGCGCAGTCTTCGTCGTTGGCCGGCGATCTGTTCATCGTCGGAGCCAGCGCGAGTTTCGCTATCTATACCGTCTTTGGCAAGCGCGCCACCCGCCAACACGGGGCCATCCCGATCATCGCCTTCAGTTACGCCGCCGGCGCGCTAACCCTTTTCCCGTTCACTTACTCCTCCGTCCTGTCTTTTGATTACGGCTCTTTGAGCACCAAGGCCTGGCTAGCCTTCTTTTACATGACGGTCATCTCCTCCACCATCTGCTACGTCTTCTTTTACTACGCCCTCAACCGCCTCGCCGCCTCCCGCATCTCGGCATTCGCCTATCTCCAACCGGTCGTCGCCTCGCTGCTCGCGGTGCCGATGCTGGACGAACCCATCACCGCGGCGATGATGGGCGGTGGAAGCCTCGTGCTCGCCGGGGTCTTCCTGACGGAGCGCGGCTGACATGGCCGGCTTCGGCAAACTCCTGTCGCAGAATCGGAACTACCGAAACCTCTGGCTCGGCCAAGTCGTCAGCGAAATCGGCGACCACTTCAACACGATCGCCGTCTTCAGCCTCGTTCTCCAAAATACCAACTCCGGCTTCGCCGTCAGCGGGGTCATGCTCGCGCGGGCCATTCCGATGCTCCTGGCCGGACCTCTCGCCGGCGTCTCGCTCGACCGTTTCGATCGGCGCAGGCTCATGCTCTGGAGCGACCTCTTTCGCGCCGCCATCGCTATCCTCTTCATGTTGGCGATTCCGGCTGAACGAGCTTGGCTTGTATATCTCCTCAGCGCCCTGCTCATGGGTGCCTCGCCGTTTTTCACGAGCGGACGCGCCGCCATCCTGCCCGCCATCGTCAACCAGGAAGAGTTGCATACCGCGAACACGATGACCCAGACCACGCAGTGGACCACCACCGCTATCGGGTCGTTTCTCGGTGGCACCAGTGCCGCCCTCTATGGCTATGAGGCCGCGTTCTTCTTGAACGCCCTGTCGTTCCTGTTCTCCGCCTGGAGCGTCAGCCAACTCCGCGGTGAGTTCACTGCCCGTCGCGAAGTCTCTCTTAATGAAACCAAGGTTATGAAGCCTTGGCACGAATACGTGGAGGGTCTCCGCTACATCCGGTCCATCCCGCTCGTCTTCGCGCTGATGATGGTCGGTGTCGGTTGGGCCGGGGGCGGCGGCGCGGCCCAGGTCCTCTTCTCCCTGTTCGGTGAAAGGGTCTTCCACCGGGGTGCCGCAGGAATCGGGGAACTGTGGGGCGTCGCCGGCGTCGGCCTCGTCGTCGGTGGCTTTTTTGCCCATCGCATCATGCCCCGCTTGAGCTTCGATGCCTACAAGCGAACCGTCGCGATCGTCTATATTCTCCACGGCGCATCCTACGTCCTGTTTAGCCTCATGACCAGCTACGGCTGGGCGCTCTTTTTTCTCGGTTTATCCCGCGCAGCCGTCGCCGTCAGCTCGGTGCTGAACATGACTCTCCTGCTCCGCCACGTTAGCGACGAGTATCGCGGTCGAGTTTTCGCCACTCTCGAAACCCTCGTCTGGGGCGTTATGATGCTCTCGATGACCGGGGCCGGCCTCGCCTCCGATCGCGTCGAAACCCGCTGGATCGGCGTCACCAGCGGCGTCCTTAGTTCGCTGACCGCTTTCTACTGGATGTGGGCCAACGCAACCGATCGCCTCCCCCAACCGTCCATCCCAGAGCATACGATGGAAACTGAAGACATCGAAGTCCATGGAGAGCCCTCTGCCTAGCCTTGATGGAAAGGTTATCCTCGTCACCGGTGCCGCCAAACGCGTCGGCCGAGCCATTGCCCTGCGGCTCGCCCGCGAAGGCGCCCGCGTCGCGATTCACTACAGTTCCTCTCAGGCCGAAGCCGAACAGACCGCCGCCGAATGCGGAGGTGCCGAACTCTTTCGCGCCGACCTCACGAAGGTCACTGAAATCGAAGCCCTGTTTACCGCCATCGACCAGCGCCTCGGTCGCCTTGATGGCCTCGTCAACAACGCCGCCCGGTTCACCAAGTTCAACCCCCTCGAAGTCACCGAAGCCGACTGGGACTTTATCCACGACGTCAATCTCAAAGCCACGTTCTTCTGTTGCCGCGAAGCCGGTCGCCGCATGAAGGCCCAAGGCTACGGCCGCATTGTCAATATCAGCTCCCTCGGCGGCCTCCGCCCCTGGGCCGACCACGCCCACTACTGTGCCTCCAAAGCTGGGGTCATCATGCTCACGAAGGCTCTCGCCAAGAGCTTTGCTCCCGAAATCACCGTCAACTCTGTTGCTCCCGGTGTCATCCCCTTCGGCGAATGGAACGACGAAATGGCCGGCATGGTTCGTGCGACCCCCGCCGCCCGGGTCGGGACGGGTGACGAAATCGCGGACGCCGTCGTCTACTTCCTCTCCGCCTCCAACTACGTCACCGGCCAAGTCATGGCCGTCGATGGCGGACTCAGCCTCAGGTAACCATGCGCTTACTCCTCGGATTTCTCGTCCTCACCGCGGCCTTTGCTGAAGTCCGCCCGATGAAGCTGAAAGCGGTTATCGAAATGGCCATGGCCCAAAATCCAGACGTTGCCCAGGCCCGCCTCGAAGAACGCAAAGCCGCTGACGGCGTCCGCGTAGCGCGCGATCCCTTCATGCCGAAGGTGATTGTTGGCAGCGGCCTCGCCTACTCGAGCGGCTTCCCAATGAGCATCGAAGGTTCGGCGCCGTCTATCGTCGAAGCCCGGGCCATCGCCAGCATCTTTAACCGCCCGCAGAAGCTGCTTATCGAAAAAAGTCGAGAGCAGGAGCGCACCACCAAAATCGGCACCGAGGAGCGCCGCGAAGCCGTCGCCTACCGCGCCGCCACTCTTTATGTCGAAGCCGGCCGGATCGCCGAAGCCATCAAGGCGATTGACCAGCAGATCGTCAACTTCGAACGCGCTCGCGCGAACACTGCCGTCCTCATTGAGGAGGGCAGGGAACTGCCGCTTGAAGAAAAACGCGCTCGCCTCAAACTGGCTCAGGCGCGCCAACGTCTCCAACGCCTCCACTTCGATCGCGAAGCCGCCGAAACCGATCTCGCCCTTCTCCTCGGCTTCCCCCCCGAAGACCGTGTCCAACCGGTCGAAGCCGAGCGCGCGGTCCCTGTTGTCAGCGACACTGAAGCCGATGCCGTCCTCAACGCTCTCCGCAACTCCCGCGAACTTCAGCGCCTCGACTCTCAACTCAAAGCCAAGAGCTTTGAAATGAAAAGCTATGAGGCGCTGCGGTTACCCACTCTCGACCTCGTCGCCCAGTACGGACGCTTCGCCCGCTTCAACAACTACGACAAGTTCTTCAACCGGTTCGACGCTAATAACGGCCAACTCGGCATGTCCTTCCGGATTCCCATCGTGCCTTCCCTCGCCGGCCGCGCGCAAAAAGACATCGCCTCGTCGGAAATCGTCGGCCTTCGCTCCCAAGTCTCCACCGCTCGCAGTCGCATCGCCGTGGGCGCGCGACGAGCCTGGCAAATCGTCGCCCAGCAACAACTCGCCACCGAAGTTGCCAAGCTTGATCTCGAAGTGGCTCGCGACCAAGTCTCCGTTCTCCTCGCTCTCTATGAGGAAGCGCGAGTCCCGTTGAAGCAGATCGAAGAGGCCCGCCTTCAGGAAAGTGAAAAGTGGATTGCCCTCTTTGACACCCGCTACAGCCTCGACCGCGCCCGGCTCGACCTCCTCCGCGAAACCGGAAACGTCCTCGCCCTGATGAAGTGAATTCGGAAAAGCGAAACTTTGGTGCCCCTAACGGGTTATAGTTGAGGATTCCATGCGTCTAGTTCGACTCCTTATCGCCCTAACTGCCTTTGTTTTCTTAGTCCCGGCGAATTCCAGCGCCGCGACGCTAGGCACGGTCAATAGCATTACCGGGGGTGCCAGTGACCTCGTGCTCGACGATGCCCGCGGCTTGCTCTACCTCGTCCGGCCCGCTCCCTACAACCGTGTTGATATCTTTTCGATCGCGCAACGTCGGGTTTTGTCTTCGGTACTTACCGACGCTCTACCCCTCGCCGCCGCCCTCTCCCGCAATGGAGATATTCTTTACGTCACCTGCCACGACGCCTCTTCGCTTAACGTCATCGACACCCGCCTCTCTCCCCCCGCCGTCATTCGCAAAATCTCCCTCCCCGCCAAACCCGAAGGCGTCGCCGTCGGCTCCGATGACCGTGTTCTGATCACCACGATCGGCTCCGGCCAAAACAACCTCCTCAATACTCTTCTCATCTTCGACCCTGGCATCGCCGATACCACCCGAATTCTCAGCACCGTTCCGGTGGCTACCCCTCCTCCTCTACCGCCCACTCTCCCCCCCCTCGCCGGTCGAGTCTTTCTCGCCAATCGCAGCCAACTCATCGCCACCCGCGATGGCTCCCGTATCGTTGGCGTCAACGCATTTAACGCCACCCAGCGCGTCGTCTTTGTGTACGAATCGGCGTCGGCCAGTGTTCTTCGCAGCCGCATCGTCGGCGATACTTCCACGGTGCTCTCCGTCTCTCCCGATGGTGCCCGCTTCATGATGGGCCTTCGCCTGTTTGAAACCGAAACTCTCTCCGTCCTCGCCCAGCAAAACGCTGCCAACGCCCCTTTCCCGCTCTCGGTCACGGTCACCGCCGCCGGTTTTGCGCAGGTCGGCGGACAGTTCAATCTCCAACAAAATCAGGGCGGCAGCGTGTTTACCCCCGATGGCACCCGCATCTTTGCGGCCTTTAACATCACCCCGGTGCAGAACCCGCCGGCCCGAGCCAACGTAACGCAACTCCTGATCGACGATTCCGACAACCTGCTGATCTACGATGCTCTCCAGCTTCCGGAAAACCTCGCCGGGAAAATCGTCTCCAGCCAGGATGGATTGAACCTCTACGCGCTTAGCGAAAGCGGCTTCACCACCATTCCGGTCGGAGATGTCGCGCGCAGCGTCGTGCTCCAGCCCACCACCAACGCCGTTGTCGTGTCCAGCGACCAGTGCAACTCTACTCCCGAAGGCCGGACTTTTCGAGTTGACGTCGCAAATTCCGGTCGTGCCGCGGGCCCGCTCGTTTTTACTCCCACCCTTCTCCAAACGCTGGCTACCGCTGCGGCCATCAATATTCCTGGCATCGGGGGCGGTCTCCCCGGTCCGGGTGGCGGTGGTATCGTGATCCCGTTTCCGGGCTTCCCCATCAACATTCCCGGCCTTCCCGGCGGAGGAAATCAAAATAACGCTGCCGCCGCGATCATCCAGCAGGCCCCCACCGCTCGCCCTGTTCGCGAAGGGGCCAATACCACCTCGGTCGACTTCGTCTTCAACACTCTCGCTGGCCGCTCCTTGGGCACCGCCCAGTCGTTTGACTACCTCATCTCTTCGCCCCAGGCCGTCAATGTTCCTTCCATCGTTCGGGTCTACCAAAACTCCCGCAATACCGAGGCCCGCGGCGAAATCGTCCCCATTCGCACCAGCCTCTCTCCCGCCGAAGGCCTTACCGATATCGTAACCGACGCGCAAAGACAACGGCTCTACATCGCCAACTCCGGCATGAATCGCCTAGAAGTCTACGACATCCGCCAACGCCGCCTGCTGAATTCCATCAAGGTCGGCCAACTCCCTCGCGCCCTGGCTCTCTCCCCGGACGGCTCCACCCTCTACGTCGCGAATAGCGGTAGCGAAACCATCTCGATCATTGACCTGGATGGCCTCCGCGTCTCCGGTCGGGTCAAGTTCCCGCCAATCCCCTTCAATGGCAATGTCCCGATCGTGACCCCGTCTCAAATTGGCGTCACCCAACGCGGTCTCCAAATCGTCATGAGCAACGGCACTCTCTGGCGCGTCGTTGGCGACGAGGCTCTCCCTCGGGCCATCAGCCCCATCATCGGTACCGCCACGGTCGCTGCGCCCCGCACCATTAGCGTCACCCCAAACGGAGAATTCTTAATCCTCCTCGCCGGAAACGGCAACGCGTATCTCTATGACGCTCAGGTTGACGATTACGTGCAGTCCCGTCAAGTCGCCCCCGCCCCCATTAGCGGCTATTTTGGACCGGTCAGCGCCGGTCCCCGGGGTCAGTACTACCTCGCTAATGGCCTCGTTCTCAATCAAACTCTCTCTCCTATCGCCGGCGGCACAGCGGATCCCGCCGTACCCGGTCGCCCCGGCGGCCCCCCTACGGCTGCAACCACCCGCCCCATCGCCTCCGTCGCCGCCGGCAATGGAAACTTCTACGCTCGCTTTACCCAACCCGTCGTCGCTAACGCCAATGCGGTCGTCACCGACACACCCGCAGTCGAAATCGTCGACGTGAATACTGGTTTGCCCATTCGCTCGGCCGCAGCGCTCGAAGGCCCGCTCACTCGCCTTACCGGCACTCAACGGACGAACGTCGATGGCCGCCTCCTCGCCGTCGATGCTGCCCTCACGAACGCTTACATCTTGACCACGAGTGGTCTCAGTATCATCCCCCTCGATCCCATTGTTCCCGCCGATCGACCTGTCGTCCCGGCTGCCGGCGTCGTCAACGTCGGCACCTTCGCCGCCGGTGCCTCCCAGAACGGCCTCATCTCTATTTTCGGCTCTAACCTGGGCAGCTCCGCCACCGCCTCTGGAACCCCGCTTCCCACGGCTCTCGGCGGAGTTTGCCTCACTCTAAACAACAACCCACTACCCCTGCTGATGACCTCTTCCGGTCAAATCAACGCGCAGATTCCGCCCAACCTCGCCGCCGGTCGCTACCCTTTGGTCGTTCGCTCGATCGACCGTAAAGTAGCCGCCAACCCCGTTCAACTCACCGTTGGCCGCTATACCCCGGCCGCCCTATTTGAGCCTGACACCAAACGGGCACTTCTCTTTCGGGCCAACGGGGAACCCGTAACCACCCGGCGGCCCGCCAAACGCGACGAACCGCTGGTCCTTTATGCCGTCGGCCTCGGCATCCCCCCGAAAACAACTCTCGCTCCCGGAGCCCCGGCTCCCTCTTCGCCGCTCATCGAAACCGATGACGTTACTCTTTATTTTCGCAAAGTCTCGACCCCCGCCGATCTCACCCGCGGACCCACCGTCCAGGAAGAGATGATCGTCGATTGGAGCGGCTTAGTTCCTGGTTACGTTGGGCTCTACCAAATCAATCTCCGCGTTCCCGGCTTTCACGAAAAAGGCCAGGATCTCAAGG
>JBBRIO010000157.1:0-9874 GCA_038220855.1 Bryobacterales bacterium
GCCCTGCCCGATCAGCGTTACCGCAATGGCCCCGAAACCAAGGAAAAGCACGGTTTGAAACGTGTTGACCCAAGCCGTGCCCCGCATTCCCCCGAAAAACACGTAGCTCATCACGACCAAAGCAACCAGCAGACCCCCGAGCCAGAAGGGGATAAAGCCGCCGCTGATGACGCTCAAAGTAGTGCCGCCGCCCATCACGCCGATGATGATGTACGGGACGAGCAACGCGGCCTGCAGAAAGAAAATCAATGTGCCGATGTGGCCGCACTCCCAGCGATCGCGAAAAATCTGCACCGGGGTAATCAGCCCGAAACGTTTGCCGACCGACCACAGCCGGGTGCCTAGAAACAGAAGGCAAACCGGCACCACCAGCGCCGAAATCGAAGCCATCAAGCCGTAGGTAACGATACCGAAATTAAACGCGTGGCCGCTCGACCCGAGAATGGCGAACGCCGTCATATGCGTGCCGAACAAGCTGAGCAGAAACACCCACGGCCCCAGCGAACGGCCCGCCAGGAAGAAATCCTCCGCGGCCGGACCGCCCGATTGGCGGAAGGCAAAAATGCCGATATAGAGGACGATGGCCAAATAGGCCAGCACGAAAAGGGCGGGGATCATTCGTCTCGCTCAAGGCCGGAAGGCCAACACCAGCGAACCAGACCAGCCATCAGCAGAGCCGCCGCAACGGTAAAGATAGCGTGATACCAAAGTCCGACCGGTAAAAAGCCGAAGGCCAAAGGATCAGCCGTAGACCAGTTCCACCAATCCTGGTGCAGCAGCAAAAGAGCGCCAATGGCGAGCGAAGCGAGAAATTTTTTCATTGCGCGGCGATGGCAAAAAGATGACTTTTACCGCGAAGGAACAACATGCCGTTCGACAAGGCCGGGGACGACAGCACCGGCTCGTCGATCGAGTTCGAATGGAGCACACTGTGCTCTGGTCCGGCTTTGATCACGAAGGAGTCTCCATCTTCACTGGTGATTAGAATCTTTCCATCATACGCAACTGGGGAGCCCGCAAATGTGGCCGGCAACGGCGGACGCTTGCCCTCGTACTTAACTTCCCCGGTCTTGGAATCGATGCAGGTTAGCAGGCCTTTGTCGGTGATCAGATAGACGTAGGATCCATAGAAAATCGGAGACGGCACGTAGGCCGTGCCCTTGGCGTAGCTCCAAAGGGCCTTCCCCCCTGGCCCAAAGGCGGACGCGAATTTTTCCGGATAGCCGGCCGAAACGACCACCACCCCATCGCCGCTCACGGGGCTGGGAACCGAGTTCCCCTTCACCCCCGGCGCCTCCCAAAGCTGTTTTCCGGTCTTCGGATCGTAGGCGATCACCTTTTCGGTCGCCGCCGTCACCAGCGCACCGTCGAAGAACAACGGCGTGGACCAAGTCAGGTTCACCGGCCGCTCTACCCGCCATTGCGTCTTGCCGGTTTTCTTATCCAGGGCCACCAAGTACGACTTGTTCTCTTCCCCGTTGTCGCATTGCAAAAAGATCCGCTCCGCGTCCATCACCGGCGAGGTGCCCGAGCCCATGCCGATCGTCTTAATCGGGCCGGGGTCGAACTTCCACATCAGCTTCCCATCGTAGTCGAAAGCATAGAACCCTTCCGAGCCGAAATACGCGTAGACGTTGCGGCCATCGGTCAAGGGCGTCGGGGCGGCATAGCTACCCGACTTGTGCCGATTGTCAAAAACCTTTCCCGTGTAGGCCGTCTTTTGCCACAAGATCTTGCCCGACTTGCGATCAAGCGAAAGGATCACCAACTGGTGCGACCGATCAGCGCCTTGGCTGTCCGGATGAAGAAACTGTTCTCCCCGAAGAAAATGAATCGGCGCTTTGGCTCCCGGGATTACGTCGCCATCCAGTTCGGCGGTCAGGAAAACGCGGTCTCCCCACACGATCGGCGAGCTCCGCCCCCGCCCCGGCAAAGGCGTTTTCCATGCGATGTTCTGCGTCGGTGACCACGTATTGGGAATGCCCGTCTCGGTGGAAATGCCGTTCGCCGTCGGCCCTCGCCAACCCGGCCAATTATCGGCCCAGAGGGCCACAGCTACAAGTCCGAGAAGCAAGCGCATTGGAATAGTCTAGCGGGATTCGGACTGGCGTCACGATTCCTGGGGCCAACTGCGGAAAACTGGGGCCAAAGGGATGCAGCCGGACAACGAATCCAATAGAATGCTTGGCACCATGAAACAAACCCTCTTTGTTCTGCTGGCCGCTCTGGCCGTTTTCGTCTGGCAAGGCACCTCTTGGGTCGCGCTGCCCTTCCACAATGCGGCCCTCCACTCGGCGAAAGACGAAGCCGCTGTGGCTGCCGTTCTCCGAGCCAATCTACCCGAAGATGGCATGTATACGCTCCCCGGCAACTCCGGCGATCCAAAGGCCGTGGCGGAGAAATATGCGGCCGGGCCGGTGGCCATCATCGGCTACAAGGCGGTGGGTGGACAGATGATGTCGCCCGACATGTTCGTTCGCGGCGTCCTCATCGACCTGGTCATCGCCGCGATCATCGCTTACTTGATGGGGATGGGACAGATACGCGGTTACCTTTCCCGCCTTATTTTCGTCTCTCTGATTGGCTTGGCGCTGGGGCTGTTCACGAACCTGAACAACTGGAACTGGATGAGTCAATCGCTACATTACACGGTCGTCGACGTGATCGATACCTGGATCGCGTGGACCCTGGGTGGAGCGGTTTTGGCCAGATATTCCAGAAGCTAAAAGGATTAGGTCAGGGAACGGCCCGGTCGCTTTGTTACCCTGGATGGAAGAGGTGAAGTTTTGTACTTGGCGCGAGCGACCGGAGTTCTCTTTTGCTTGGCTGCGGCTGCTTTCGGCCAGACCACAGCGACCCTAAGCGGCACGATTCACGATCCCAGCGGCAGCGTTCTGCAAGGTGCCGAAGTTTCTGTAACCCAAACGGCCACCGGATTGGTGCGCCAAGCCTTGACCAATGGAGCCGGCCTGTTCCGCCTGCCGGCCCTGCCCACCGGTAGCGTCGAAGTTCGCATCAAAGCCCAAGGCTTCCGGCCTATCCTCCGCAAGGGGATCGTGCTTACCGTGAATGAAGCCGCTACCATCGACGTCACGCTCGAAGTCGGTGCCATTGATCAGGAACTCACCGTCAACGCTTCGGCGTCGCAGATCAACACCTCCTCCTCCGAACTCTCCTATCTCGTCAGCGAATCCACCATGCGGGAACTGCCCCTGAACGGTCGCAACTACACCGATCTGGCGCTGCTGCAACCCGGCGTCGTCGCCTTCCCCCACCGCGACGGTGGCTCGGTCGTCGCCCACGGTCTTGGCACCTCCATCAACGGCCAGGACCCGCGCTCCAATGTCTACCTCATCGATGGCACCCCGCAGAACGACATGACCAACGGTCCCGCCGGGTCGGCCGCCGGCACCGTTCTCGGCGTCGAAGCCATCCGCGAATTCCGCGTCGAAGTCAATACCTACAGCGCCGAGTTCGGGCGCAACAGCGGCGACCAAATCAATGCCATCACCAAATCCGGCACCAACGATTGGCACGGCAGCCTATTCCATTTCTTGCGCAACGACAACCTCGACGCCCGCAACTTCTTCGACCCCGCCAAGCGCCCCGATTTCAAACGCAACCAGTTCGGAGGCAGCATCGGCGGCCCTCTGCGCAAGGATAAAGACTTTTTCTTCTTCACTTACGAAGGCCTCCGCGATCGGCTCGGACGAACGATCACCTCCACCGTCCCCGACGACAACGCCCGGCGGGGCGTCCTGCCCGACGGCCCGGCCACCCTCAACCCCGCCATTGTCCCGTTCTTGAACGAAATCCCCCGCGCTAATGGATCCGCCCGCGGCGGCGGCCTCGCCGACTATGCCTTCGGCTTCAACCAAAAGGTCGACCAGAACTTTCTCCAGGGCCGTTACGACCGCAACATCGGCACCCGCGGCCAACTCTTCGCCCGCCACACCTGGGACGACGCCGGCCAGTTCCTCCCCACTGACTTCCCCCAATTCCCTCGCGAGTTTCTCTCCCGCAACCAATTCTTCACCACCGAATACCGGCACATCCTCTCCTCGCAAACTCTCTTCCACGTCCGCGGCGGTTTCAGCCGCACCCGCATCGGTCAAAACATCGAAGCCAATACCGCCAGCCCGCTCGCCGAATTCGTGCCCGGTCGCGGCACCACCGGCAACATCGACATCGGCGGCATGCCCCGCTTCGGCACCCAAAGCTCGGCCAACCTGCGCCTGACCCAGAACGTCTTTAGCTTCGACACCGGCGCATCGTTAACCCGCGGCAGCCATCTCATCAAGATCGGCATGATGGCCGAACGCTACCAGATGAACATGGTGAACCCCACTTTCTCGCTCGGCACTTTCAGCTTCAACGATATTCGAAGCTTTCTCGAAAACCGCCCCGCGCGCTTCCTCGGCCTCACCCCGCAAGCCACCTTTGACCGTTACTGGCGCTTCACCCTGATGGGCTTCTACATTCAGGACTCCTGGAAGATCAGCCCCCGCTTCACCCTCAACCCCGGCCTGCGCTATGAATTCGCTACCATGCCCCAGGACATCTACGGCCGCGACTCGAATATGAAGAACCCCTTCACCGACGTCCTCCCCGTCGCCGGGCCCCTCTACGCCAATCCCACCAAAAAGAACTTCTCCCCTCGCCTCGGCTTCGCCTGGGACGTTTTCGGCACCGGCAAAACCTCGCTCCGCGGCGGTTACGGCCTCTTCTTCAACACCAACAATCAGCAGAATCTCATCGTCACCGTCACCAATCCCCCGGCCACCCCGCGCGTCTCCATCGCCAATCCTACCTTTCCGTTGCCTCCGTTCTCGCGCGCCATCGGCAACACCGTCCGCCCCGTTGAATTCAATCTGAAAAACCCCTATGTCCAACAGTGGAACTTGAACGTCCAGCATCAATTGCCCTTCGGCATTGTCTCCACCATCGGCTACGCCGGTGCCCGCGGCATCCACCTCCTCCGTTCGAACGACGTGAATATCGTCGAACCCGTTCGCCAGGCCGACGGTTCCCTGCTCTTCCCCGCCGGAGCCCCCCGCCGCAACCCAAACTGGGCCACCATCGAACTCAAGACCAGCGACGGCAACTCCTGGTACCACGCCGGTCTCCTCGAAATCCGCAAACGTCTCGGCCGCGATCTGCAGTTCCAAAGCTCGTATACGTTCGCCCGGAATCTCGACACGACCCAAGCCTCCACCTTCTTCTCGGACGGCACGAACGGCACCACCTCGGCCATGCCCGAGTTCTCCGGCTTCAATTACAACAAGGGCCTCTCCGACTACCACGCCAAACACAACTGGGTCGTCAATTTCACCTACGATCTCCCCATTGCTCGCGCGACCACCGGCTGGCAGAAGGCCGCGTTCTCAGGCTGGCAACTCGCCGGCATCAACAACTTCCGCTCCGGTAGCCCACTCACGGTCTTCGTCAGCGGCAACCGTTCACGCTCCGCCTGGTCTCCTTCACTGGGACCCGGCCTCGGGCAGGACCGCGCCTCGCTCGCCCCCGGCTACACCCACCAAACCGCCGTCCTCGGCGGGCCCGATCAGTACTTCGACCCGCGCGCCTTTGTCCTTTCCGCGCCCGGTACGCTCGGCAACCTCGGCCGTGGCACCTTCATCAGCCCGGGCTTGAAGAGCTTTGACCTCGCGGCCCTCAAGTCCTTCCCCCTCCGCGGCTGGAACGAAAACGCCCGCCTGCAATTCCGGGCCGAATCCGTCAACCTGTTTAACCACGCCAATCTCGGCATTCCGAACCTGCTCTCGATTTCCACCACCACCGGCCCCATCGGTGCCTTCGGACGCATCCGGTCCACCGTCACGGCGTCGCGGCAAATTCAATTCGCCCTTCGTCTGCAGTTCTAAGTCGATTGACTACCGCCGCGCCCCAATCGCATACAGCGCCCCCGCCGTGCGAATAAAAATCTGCCCGTCCGAAATCGCCGGCGACGAAAGCGTGTACTCTTTCATATCGTTCTCCGCCAGCACTTCAAATTGCGGACCCGCCTTCACGACCGTCACCAAACCATCCTCGCTCGTCACGTACACCTTGCCATCGGCCAGCACCGGGCTCGCCGAATAGATCGCCGCCTTGATCCGCTGCCCGCCCCAAATCTCTTTCCCCGTCTTGGCATCCAGGCACCACAAAATCCCGCGATCGTTCGTCACAAAAAGATATTTCCCGTCCGTCACCGGCGAAGGAACATCCGGCCCGTTCGGGTTCTGCCACACCACGTGCGTCGCCGTCACGTCGCCCCGCCCCCCCGGCCGCAACGCCGTCAACGGCTTCACCCGCGTGGGGCAATATATAAGCCCATCCTTCACCACCGCCGAAGCGATAATCCGGTTCATCGGGTTATTGCCCGGGTTCAACACATTCGCCCGCCAAAGCTCCTTCAAGCTACTCGGATCATGGCCCGTCACCACGTCGCCACCCGTGATGATCAATTCCTCCTGCTTGCCGTCCTTCCATATCTGCGGCGTCGTATAGGAGTCCGGCGACTCCACCACCGCATCGGTCGCCCGCTCCGAACGCACAAGCGTCTTACCCGATTTCGGGTCGATCCGCAACAGGTAGGAAGGATCGTCCGTCTTCATCCCGTGCAGCACCTGCACGTAAAGCGATCCGCCCCACAACAACGGCGAAGACGCGTAGCCCCAGTTCAGTCCGAATTTCCCATATTCTTTTTGAATATCCCGGCTCCAAAGCTCCTTCCCGGTGAAATCAAACGCCTTGAAAATCCCCACCCCGGTCATCACAAAAACCGTTTTCCCGTCCGTCACCGGCGATGGCGAAGACATATTCTGCTTGTTGATCTTATAATTCCCACCGGCCAGCCTCTGCTTCCAACGCAGCTTTCCCGTCGCCCGATCCACGTCCCAAAGATGCAAATCGTCACCATCCGCCACGTTCAAAAAAACATGGTCGTTCCAGATGATCGGCGTCGCTCCACTCCGCCCCGGCAGAGCCAATTTCCACGTCACTCCCTCCTCAGTCGACCATTTCGTCGGCAACCCCTTCTCCGCCGAAGCGCCGTCCAGCGAGGGCCCCCGCCACTGCGGCCAATTCTCGGCCCATCCAAATCCAGCAACAAAAATCAGGAGGAATACGAAACGAACCATAGCGTGAGGATATCTCACTTCGGCATCTTGCGATGCTGATCTCGCCCAAAGGAAGTGAGGATAAACGCGGCGCTGATCCTCGGAGGCTTACTGCCCATGGTCATTGCCTACGTCACGAAGCCGGGCAACTTCACCGTCCAGCCAAATCAAGCCGTCGCTCTGCAGCCGTTTGGCGAATATATCGACACCGTGAGGAGCCCGGGCTCCGCTGGCCCAATCCCCTTGACTCGAAAAAGAAGATCTCTCTCCGCGCCCGCAACTTCGAAACGAACTGCCTGAAAGTGAACGATCACGACGGCAACCCGATTGAGATCGCTGCGGTCGTAGTCTGGCGCGTCGCCGACTCCGCCGAAGCCACCTTCCAGGTCGACGACTACTCCAACTACGTCACAGTGCAATCGGAGTCGGCCTTGCGCAGCCTGGCTACTGTCTACGCCTACGACGCCCACGAACCCACTGACATCTCGCTCCGCGGCTCCACCGACGTTGTGGCCGAGCGGTTAAAAACCGAAATTCAAGCCCGCCTTACCGTGGCGGGAGTTGATGTGACCGAAGCCCGCATCACGCATCTCGCCTACGCCCCGGAGATCGCGGCTGCCATGCTCCAGCGCCAACAGCCGGCGCCATGATCGCCGCCCGCTCGAAAATCGTCGAAGGTGCCGTGGGCATGGTTGAAATGGCGCTCGACCTGTTGAGCCGGCGGTCGGTCGTCAACCTTGATGAGGAACGCAAAGCCGCCAGGGTCTCGAATCTGCTCGTCGTGCTGTGCAGCGAACGAAACGTCCAACCCGTGGTCAACGCCGGCACCCTCCATCACTAAGCCATAGCGGAGAAGAAGTCATTCCTGCTGCCCGTCGATGCGAAAACACTCGATCTGCCCAAGCAATGGTCGGATGCGGCGTTCCGCAGTCTGAACGGGCAGATCGAGTATCTGTTGCGCGAAGCGTTTAAGCAAAGTGGGCGGCTGAAGCCGGAGCAGTGATAGATTACAGAAATCGTGATCTTTACTCGCCTCCTCCTCTTCACTCTTTCGCTCGGACTCCTTTGCGCCCAACGGGCCATTCCAGACCCGCCAGCGCAGCTCCTGTGGCCGCAGGGGGCTCCCGGGGCGTTGGGCGACACCGAGAAGGACCAACCGTCTCTGACGCCCTGGTTAGCGAAGAATCCGAACGGCCAATCGATCGTCGTTTGTCCCGGAGGCGGCTATGGGGCCCTGGCCATGGACCACGAAGGCAAGCAGATTGCGCAATGGCTGAACTCCCAGGGGATAAGCGCCTTCGTTTTGAAGTACCGCTTGGGTCCTAAGTACCGGCACCCGGTGATGTTGCAGGACGTCCAGCGGGCCCTCCGCACGGTGCGCGCGAAGACTAGCGAATGGAAGGTGGACGGCAAGCGAATCGGCGTGTGGGGCTTTTCCGCAGGGGGACATTTGGCCGCTACCGCCGCCACGCATTTTGACGCTGGTAAGGCCACCGACGCCGACCCGATCGAGCGGATGGGTTCCCGCCCGGATTTTGCGATTCTCGCGTATCCGGTCATGACCTTCACGCAGGAGGAGTTTGTGCATAAGGGATCGCGCAGGAACTTGCTGGGTGAAACGCCGGACCCTCAACTGGTAGAGCTGCTTTCGAACGAGAAGCAGGTGACGAAAGAGACGCCGCCGAGCTTTCTTTTCCACACGAACGAGGATACGGGGGTTCCCCCTGAGAATAGCGTGTTGTTTTATTTGGCGCTGCGTCGCGCCGGGGTGCCCGCCGAACTGCATATCTACGAGAAGGGGCCGCACGGCGTCGGCCTGGCGTGGAGTGATTTAGTCTTATCGAGTTGGCCCGCCCGCTTGGCGGATTGGCTTAAGCGACGCTGAACGAGTCGGCAGTTTCGGCAAATCGCACATTAGAGCGCACTTCGAGTTGACACTTTCGGTTGGAATTTGCTGAAATAAGAGGGTCGCTAATCGCAGTGTTCCTCGGTAGCTCAATGGTAGAGCATTCGGCTGTTAACCGAAGGGTTGTAGGTTCGAATCCTACCCGGGGAGCCAATTCGAAATCAGCTCGTTTTCTGGCTGTAAGTAGTTATGCTGATTGAGGTTAGCTTGGTTCGAGCGCCTCATGTTTTCAAATGGCTCGAGCAGGCTTGTCTCCAGTCAACCAGCTTTCCACGTGGCTTCTTCAAGAACGGAGGTCATCAGTTTCCTTTGTTCGGTTGCCGACTGAACGAGAAATGAGGCGCATTCGTGGCTGGTCATACGAGCGATTTCGACGGCCGAGGTCAGCGTTGGCAGGGTGGCGTTTTCGAGCTCGACAATCTTCCGTCGTAGGCCTGTCTAATGGGTCTCAATCTCCCCGGCCTTCTTGTCGAAGAAAGCCGGGGTAATGCGCCTGTCCCAACGGTCCTCATAAATTCGGCGGATATTCCACCTTCGGCGCTCGCGAGAAGTTACCCATTATGTTGTGCACTACATAATGGGTATTGGACTAAACCGCTACGCGGTATTTCGGTAGCACGACCTTTTCACCGAAGCACAAGTATTCGCGGAAGCCCGCCATCTCCTCCCACACGGTTCCCTCTCAATGCGAAAAGATGCGGTTGCTGCTCGGCAGCCATTCCATTTCGTAAGGAGCTTTCCCATGCCCACACTGCGTCAAAAAATGACGGATGACGTGCAATTGCGGAATCTTTCGCCGCATACATAGTCATCCTACCTGTTACAGGTCACTCAGTTCACGCGCCACTTC
>JBBRIO010000158.1:0-9872 GCA_038220855.1 Bryobacterales bacterium
CGATGGGCATAAGCTAGGCGGCAAAGTGACGCGAACCGATGGGACGGGTCGCCGCTTGGTGTTGTGGGCTGAGGGGCTGATTACGCGGCAGGCGGATAGTGAAGAGATCGTGAGCGGGCCGCCGAAGGCTGCGAACCCGAACGCGGTGGCCGGCTTTGCAAAGAAGAACGGCGTCAGCGTTGACGATTTGAAGGTGGAGACGACGGCCAAGGGCGAGTACTTCACGTTTCGGCGGCAGGTGGCGGGCCGGGCGACGAGCGAGTTGCTGGGCGAGTTGTTGCCGGAGCTGATTCAGAAGCTGAATTTCCCGAAGTCAATGTTTTGGACCGGGAAAGGCGGGCCGAAGTTTATCCGGCCGATTCGGTGGATTGTGGCGCTGCTGGGCGATGAGGTCGTGACGTTTGAGCTGGCGGGCGTAACGTCGGGCCGGGAAACGTTTGGGCATCGGCAGTTGGGTTCGCGGGCGGCGATTCCGGTGACGATTGCAGGGTACGAGAGCGCGCTCGAAGAGAACTTCGTGATCGTTTCTAGCGAGGCGCGTCGGGCGAAGATTGAACGAGAGATTCAGGCCCTGGGCGCGGTGCAGGCCGATGCGAAGCTGCTGGAGACGTTGACGTTTATCACGGAGTATCCAGCGGCAATTCTTGGCGGGTTCGACGCGAGCTATCTGACGCTGCCGAAAGAGGTGCTGACGATGGTGATGCGGTTCCACCAGAAGTACTTTGCGGTGAGTGCGGCGGATGGATCGCTGGCTCCGAACTTTATTGCGGTGATGAACATTCCGAGCGACCCCGAGGGGCACGTAGTGCGCGGGAATGAGCGGGTGCTGCGGGCGCGGTTCAACGACGCGCGGTTCTTCTACGATGTTGACCAGAAGCGGACGTTGACGGACCGGGTGGCGGATTTGGCGCACGTGACGTTCCAGGCCAAGATCGGGTCGTACCTGGAGAAAACGACGCGGATGGTCTCCTTGGCGCAGGAGTTGGGAGGCGACGACGCCGCGGCGGCGGCGTACCTGGCGAAGGCCGATTTGACGACTGAAATGGTGAAAGAGTTCACCGATCTGCAGGGCATCATCGGGGGCCTGTACATCGCGGCGCAGGGCGGCAAACCGGAAGTGGCAAAGGCTGTCTACGAGCACTACAAGCCGCTGTCGATGGAGGACTCGATTCCTTCAACAGCGACCGGGCAGGCGCTGGCGCTGGCGGACAAGATCGACACGCTGCGGAGTTGTTTCGCGGTGGATATGATTCCGACGGGGTCGAAGGATCCGTTCGCTTTGCGCCGGGCGGCGCAGGGCGTCGTGAAGATTTTGATGGAAGGCGAATTGACGCCTTCGCTGCGGGAGTTATGCGCGGGCGACGGGAAGCTCGAAGAGTTTTTCGTCGAGCGGCTGAAGCACTATTTCCGGGAAGTGAAGGGCGCGGCTTACGACGAGATCGCGGCGGTTTTGGCCGTCGGCTGGGCCGATGTGAAAGACGCGCTGGCGCGGCTGGAAGCGGTGACGGCGGTACGGCCGACTCCGAACTTCGAGCCGGTCGCGGCGGCATTCAAGCGGATCAAAAACATTTTGACGCAGGCGGGCACGCTGCCCGTGGGTGCTCCGGACGCGAGCCTGTTTAACGAGGCCGAAGCCGGGGTGGCCGCGGCGGCAGCGCGGGCGGCCATCAAAGATGGCGGCTACGTGGCGCAGCTCGAACGGATTGCGGGGCTGCGGCCTGCGATCGACCATTTTTTCGATGAAGTGTTGGTGAACGATCCGGACCCTGTTGTCCGCGATAATCGCTTGCGCTTGCTCAACCAGCTCATAACTGAGTTTTCTTCAATCGCCGACTTTTCGGAGATTGTGACCAAATCGCTTTAGGAGATATTGATGCAGAAACACGTCTATAGCTTCGGTAAGAAGACCGAAGGCAATAGCAAGATGAAGGACACCCTGGGCGGCAAGGGCGCCGGGCTAGCCGAAATGTGCAAGGCCGGTATTCCGTGTCCTCCGGGATTCACGATTTCGACCCAGGTTTGCAACATCTACTTCGAGAACAAGAACGTTGTTCCGCAAGAGATTGAAGACCAGATGGAAGTGGCTTTGACCCGTCTTGAGAAAGAGACCGGGAAGAAGTTGGGCGATGCGAAGGATCCGCTGTTGCTCAGCGTTCGTTCGGGCGCCAAGTTCTCCATGCCGGGCATGATGAACACGATTTTGAACCTGGGCATGAACGACCAGTCGGTGGTCGGCATGGCCGTCAAGACCGGCAACGAGCGTTTCGCCTATGACTGCTATCGCCGGTTCATTCAGATGTTCGGCGAGGTAGCGCTCGAAATCCACATGGAAGAGTTCAACCACATTTTCGACGCGCAGAAGGCCAAGCGGAAGGCGAAGCTCGATACCGATCTGAATGCGGAAGATCTGCAGAACGTGGTGGTCGAGTACAAGAAGCTGGTGAAGAAGAAGTCCGGCAACGAGTTCCCGCAGGATCCGCGCGAACAGCTGAAGATGTCCCGCGATGCCGTGTTCCGTTCCTGGTGGAATGACAAGGCGATCTACTACCGGAAGATGGAAAAGATCCCGGACAACATCGGTACGGCCGCGAACGTGCAGGCGATGGTGTATGGGAATCTGGGCGATACGTCGGGCACGGGCGTGGGCTTTACGCGCGACCCTGGCAACGGCGACAAGGTTTTCTACGGCGAGTTCCTGATCAACGCGCAGGGCGAGGACGTGGTGGCGGGCATTCGGACGCCGTCGCCGATCGCTGAGTTGGAGCATGTGATGCCGTCGGTGTTTCACCAGCTTTTCGAGACGACGCAGAAGCTCGAACTGCAGTACCGCGACATGCAGGACTTCGAGTTCACGATCGAAGAAGGCAAGCTGTACATGTTGCAGACGCGCAACGGCAAGCGGACTGGCCCGGCGGCGGTGAAGCTCGCGGTTGACATGTGCGAAGAAGGTTTAATCTCGAAGGAAGAGGCTGTTCTGCGCGTGGCGCCGAACCAGTTGGATCAGTTGTTGCACCCGGTGTTCGACCAGGCGACGCTGCGGACCCTGCCTGTTTTGACGACGGGCATCGCGGCGAGCCCGGGCGCTTCGGTGGGCCGGATTGCGTTTAGCGCGCATGCGGCGGTGGAAGCGGCGAAGAGCTCGCCGGTGATTCTGGTGCGGAAAGAGACGACCCCGAACGACATTGCCGGCATGGACGCGGCCAAGGGCATTTTGACCGCGATCGGCGGCAAGTCTTCGCATGCGGCCGTGGTGGCACGGGGCATGGGCCGGCCTTGCATTGTGGGCGCGGGTGACTTGGTCATCGACGAGCACAAGGGTACGGCGGTCGTGAAGAGCGAGGGCAAGAGCGTTGCGCTGAAGGCTGGCGATTGGATTTCGATCGACGGTACGACGGGCAAGGTTTACTTGGGCCAAGCCAAGACGAACGAAGCGGACCCGAATTCGGGCGAGTTTGGCAAGTTCATGAGCTGGGTGGACGAGTTCCGCGGCGGCTTCGGCGTGCGGGCGAACGCGGACATTCCGCGGGACGCGAAAGTGGCGCGGGCGTTCGGAGCCGAGGGCATTGGCCTTTGCCGGACCGAGCACATGTTCTTTGCCGAAGAGCGGTTGCCGATCGTAGTGGAGATGATCCTGGCGCGGGACGTGAAGGCTCGGAAGGCGGCGTTGAAGAAGCTTCTGCCGATGCAGCGGAGCGACTTCGAGGGCTTGTTCAAGGCGATGGACGGTTTCCCGGTGGTGATCCGGACGCTGGATCCCCCGCTCCATGAATTCCTGCCGAAGCGCGAGAACCTGATGGTGGACTTGGCGAAGCTGCCGCATGCGAACGCCAAGGCCAAAGAAGAGATGTCGAAGGCCTACAGCATTCCGGTGGCCGACCTGAAAGTGAAGCTGCCCGAGTTGCTCGAGCGCGTCGAAGAGCTCCACGAGTTCAACCCGATGCTCGGCCACCGCGGTTGCCGGTTGGGCATCACGTATCCCGAGATCACGGAGATGCAGGTGCGCGCCATTTTCGAAGCGGCTGCCAAGGTCGCCAAGAAAGGCATCAAGGTAACGCCCGAAGTGATGATTCCGTTGATCGGTTCCGTGAAGGAGCTCGAGCACCAGAAGGCGATCGCGAAGAGCGTTGCGACGGAAGTGTTGGAGAAGGCCGGCGTGCCGGATCTGCACTACATGATCGGCACGATGATTGAGATTCCGCGTGCGGCGTTGACGGCGGATCAGGTGGCCGAGCAGGCGGAGTTCTTTAGCTTCGGTACCAATGACCTGACGCAGACGACGATGGGACTTTCCCGCGACGACTACACTAAGTTCTCGAAACAGTACGAGGACCTGAAGATTTTCGACGCGGATCCGTTCGGCGTGCTGGACCAGACGGGTGTGGGCAAGTTGATCGACATGGCTGTGAAGCTGGGTCGGAAGACGCGTCCGGACCTCGAAGTTGGTATCTGTGGCGAGCACGGCGGCGAGCCGAGTTCGGTCGAGTTCTGTGTGAAGGTTGGCATGAACTATGTTTCGTGTTCGCCGTATCGGGTGCCGATTGCCCGGTTGGCGGCGGCGCATGCGATGATCGCGAGGAAGGGCGGCAACAGCGGCGAATCGAACCGCACGAAGTAGCCGAACGTAAGTAGGAAAGCAACGGCCGCTGGTGCAAACCAGCGGCCGTTGCTTTTGCTGACAGCTCGAACGCACCAGCCGATGGACAAGAACTAGATGAGCGGCGATATTGTTATGGGTTCGCTTTTGGGCTCGGCCTCGTTTGGAACTCTCGATTTTCGATTTCCAGGAATTCGCGTAATCCTTCTAAGTCATTGTAGATAAGGGCTTTATACGCCGTTATGGCTCGCGCGCTCTGGGTTCGTTTTCTGCGGCGGAGTGCCGGGGCTCGATGCCCCGGCGCTCCGCAGCCCGGATTCGGCCGGGTTTGCGGTTTGTCGGCCGGCAGACTTTCGTGTCGGTTCGCTTTTGGGTTCGGCTTGGTTCGGGCCTCTCAATTTTCGAATTCCCGGATTTCGGACAATCCTTCTAAGTTTATGTATAGAAGAGTGTTAAGTGCCGTCTTCGGCTCCCTTGCTCTCGGTTCGTTTTTGCTAGGGCGGAGTGGGGGGACTGAATGCCCCGGGACTCCGCAGCCCGGATTCGGCCGGGTTTGCGGTCCATTGATCGGGGCACTTTCGTGCGGGTTCGCTTTTGCTGTTGGCCTGGTTTGGGTCTGTTGATTTACGATTTTCCGTATTTCGTGCAATCCTTCTAAGTCTTTGTATTTACTAACGTTAGTTGCTGTTTTTGGCTCGATTGCTCTGGGTTCGCTTTTGCCGGAGCGGAGGGGGGCTCAATGCCCGGCACTCCGCAGCCCGGATTCGGTCGGGTTTGCGGTTCGTTGGCCGGCACGCTCTCGTGTCGGTTCGCTTTTGCGCTCGGCTTGGTTCGGGCCTTTCGGTTTTTGATTTCACGAATATTTGGCAATCCTTCTAAGTCTAAGTATATAAAAGGTTTAGGTGCCGTTTTCGGTTCGATTGTTTTGGGTTCGCTTTTTGGTTCTGCCGCTGTTTTTAGGCAGCCAGGGGAATCGGAGTGACGGTCAGCTTTTCGAGCAGCGCGGCGACGTCGTAACTCGGCGCGATTTCGGACATAAGGTCGTCGTCGAGCAGCATATCGGCGACCCAGCGGGGCAATTCATAGTTGGGTTCGTTTTTGGCGCGGTCGGCGTGATCCAGCATCTCCTTGACCACTTCCGGAGGCGGTAACGGCGGTTCGGCACCGTTTTTGTCGGCGTCGGTGTTAATTGGCTCCGGAGGAACCATGGGGAAATCCCGACGGATTTGTTGCAGCATCTTCAAATGGCTAGCGTAGGCGCTCTGATGGGCTTTCTTATCTCGCTGGAGAGATCGCCACAGCTTTTCCTTTTCGAGACCCTTTTCGTAACTCGTCAGTTCGCGCATCTGATCCGGCATATCAGGGTAAGCGCGCAAGTTCGCGTCCAGGAGACACTGGCGGGCGTAAGTTTCGAGCGAAATCGTTCGCTCCAGTTGGAAGAGTTCGATCGCCATGTGCCGGACGATGGTCTGTTCGCACCCGGAACCGGGCTGCAATTGGCGTAAGTGCTTCTGATAGAGCCGCAGGTAGCTGATCCAGCAATCGGAGGAAAGCAGGGCGACGCACTCGGGGAGTTCCTCCTTGAGTAATTCGAGGTGCTCACCGGTCGTGATGCTGTTGAGAGAAGCGATGTACTTGCCGAGGTCCGAGACGGGGCCGCAGCTTTTTGCTCCGTTTTCCCGGGCTGCTTCGGCGCGCCGGGCTTTTTGTTCTTCGGTCATGATGAGAACTCCGATTGAGATTTCGAAATGCGAAAAGCGCTTGTTTCCGCAATGGGACACAAGCGCTTCCTCAGTTTTAATCTACGACGGCGGAAGTACCGAATCGGACGCTGGCCGATTGGCCGAAATCGATAACTGATTTGTAGTCAGAGAGATGGCGGGAGCATATTTATTTTTTCACCTTGTGAACGGCGTTTTACACGGCGAGGTGGTGCTTAGGTTTTCGGGGCTCGGATTGAATCGGCGCGCCAGTTCGGTTCCGGTTTTTCGCAAGCGAGAGTACGTTGGAGGGGTACCTCGTGCGGGCCGAAGAGGGAGCGGTAGCCGTACTCGGAAGCTCGGCTTGCCGAGTGACTTCCGAGTAGAATGCAGCGTAGCGGATCTGGTTAGCCTCCTTACGCGGCATGACATTGGGGATTTCCCTTCGGTCCCGCAGCTTCTTTCTTCACGCCGAAATCCCGGTCCCCATCACAACCGGCCGGGCCTCGGGTGATCTTGACAGATCATGATATATCATGAAAGCATACGATCAGGCTTAGGAGAAGCGCGTCATGTCCCAAGTTCGTGAAAAGTTCGCGACCCAAGTGAATTCTGAAATTTTGGCGATGGTTCGCGCAATCGCGAAAACCGAAGGACGACAACTGCAGGCGCTGGTCGATGAGGCGCTTTCCGACCTGATCGAAAAGCGCAAGAACATCCGTCCACGGGCGCGCGTGATGGGCGCGTATCTCGCCAGTCACGACAAATACAGCGAACTCTACAAAAAACTCGCTAAATGACCGATTACCTTACGCTGGCGGAAGTTTTGGCCATGCATGCGGACCAGATCGAGCGTTACGGCGGATTGCCCGGCGTCCGGGATGCTGGACTGCTTGAGTCGGCGTTGTATCGCCCCCAAACCGGCTACTACGCCGATCTTATCGAAGAAGCCGCCGCGCTCTGGGAGAGCCTCGCTCAGAACCATCCGTTTATCGACGGCAATAAAAGGACGGCCTTCGCCGCCACTTATACCTTTCTGGCCATCAACGGCGCACAGCTAACCGCCGATGCCGAAGACGCTTATGTTTTCATTTTCGGATTGTATGAAACGGGCACGTTCCAATTTGCAGTCCTCGAGCCTTGGCTGCGCAGCAACGTCAAGTATACTTCGTGACCGTGCAACGTTCGACGTCGAGGGTGACAGGATCGAACCCTACGGAGCGACCTTGGGCGTTTAGACCGATAGCGCCCGGAGGTAACCCGCGCAGCGTTTCACGCTTTCCATGGGGTCTCCCGGGGTGAAGTCCATCTCGATCAGGTAGTACTGCACCTCGGCGGCTTCCGCCGCTTGCACGATCGCCTTGAAATCGAGCGTCCCGCTGCCCAACTCGCGGAAGTACTCTGGTTTCACGTCGGTTTCTTTTTCAGGAGCGACTGCCCCGGGGGCGATATCTTTCAAGTGAAGACTGCGCACCCTGCCTTTCCATTCCCGGAGCACCTTTTCGGGAGCGTTGCCGGTGATGGCGGCCCAGAAGACGTCGAGTTCTAAGCGGACGCGCGGGTCCAGTTCTTTCTTCAAGCGGTCAATAAACCGCTTCCCCTTCGCACCCGCAAACTCATAGGCGTGGTTGTGATAGTACAGCTCAATGCCGCCTTTCTCACACAGATCGGCCGCCCGCTCATACTTCGTTATCGCGCTCTCCCGCTCGCCCGGCAGCAACATACTCGTGCCGATCCGCTTCACTCCATGCATGACGGCGAGGTCAATCATCTCTTCGATGGTTGGCCGGGGCGCATTGTGGGCGGGGGCTGGCATGGAGAACTTGGCGGCCATGGCCGTCGAAAACTCCCGCCACTCGTCCCCGTTGCCGGTGCCGCCCGGGGTCTCGAGCCTCCTGTGGCCCGGACGGAGTCCGGCGTTCTGGATCATCTCGGCGTGCTGGAGCAGGTGGACGGGCCGGACCTCGATGATCTGGATGCCGGCTTTGGCCAAGCCGTAGTAGGTGGCGGCCGGCGACTTAGCCAGCGGCCCTCGGACCGTGTATAGGTTCAATCCAATCTGATGCGGGAAGGGAATCGCGAACGCGGTGGCTCCCAGGGCTCCGATGCCACCCAAGACACTCCGGCGAGAAATCATAGTCTTTTATCCATATCACGGATACGGCACATGATTCAAAGCTTTCGAAAACGTAACGGCGTACATCAGCCGAAAGCCTGCTCGTGACCTCAGCAGTTGCTGATACTGTCCCGTCGATTGCCATTTGCTGAGGTGGATCTCAAATCTGGAGCATTATCATGATCCAAGCCTGGATCTCTTTTCAAAAATCCTGACTGATCCGCTTCCCTAGTAGACCCGAAGTGAGCCTCCGGAGGACATGATATTTGTCGAAGAAGCACGAGTGAGCCGGAACATACCCCACTCCGCGTATTAGACTGTGACAGCCTCCGGTTTCCTGGTGATAGTCGTTCTAGGGTCCCCATCGGAATTTGCAGTAGATCGCCCCAGCTTGTAAACAAACAACGTCAATACAAATAGCGAAACGAACGCCAACAATACGTTCCCCAATACACGAGGAATCTCCTCAGCCGTTGATGCACCTGCCGCGTGGAGAAAAGCTTGGGACAGCCCCTCGGGGCCTTCAATCAGAAAGCGAATTATGACTGTTCCACAAGCGATTAGGTCCACTGAGATCAGCCAGGGAACAATGAACTTGCAAGTCCTAACCGCCGTCGGTCGAAACTTCGTCAAAATCATTTTAATGTCTCCTCGGTTCACAAATCGAACCGTGCCCAATGTTAGGTTATGATGCTGTCTGCCTGAAAGTCAAGTAAAATTATTGCAATACGAGAAGGATTATTGTTTAGCAAGAATATGACGATTGTATGAATCTTGCGCTGTGTCTCTTTCATGCACTTAGTGTTCACTATAAACTGTTGAAAAACAATGAGTTAACTTCCATATGCTTCATGAGTATAAAATGTGTTTCCTCTAATGATTTTACGATGGATAAATAAGGCTTTCAATTAATTGTTGATCTATGTACACTGATTGAAAGAGGTTAGGTCTGCATGGCCAACAACTGGATCAATCACTCAAACGTTCGAATTTTCGTAGTTGTGCTAATCGCACCCTTATATGTACACTTCGTGACTGCTCTTTGGGCCGAGCAACTCTTTTGGTATAAGCCCACGCCTTCCGCCATGATCGGAGCCCTTAAGAGCGATTGCATTGCCCCTTTCCTTGATGCGCCGACGAACGACCTGATCGCCCGAAATGGGATCGCCGCTGCCTTGGCTTTGTTTTTGCCCAATGCAAAAGTTCGGCCGATCGAGGTCGGCCGGCTCCCGGATCTCGTCGAGCGAGCGGCTAACACAAGTGACTGCCTTGCGATTCTATTTGTCGAATCACCAGGCTTGGCATTGCGGGCAGAGGTGGGGTATTGCCTGCCGACAGACTGCGCCGGGCAGAGGTCAGCAAAGAGATCAGCGGACTCCCTAAAAGATTTAGGTCAGGCAATCCTGCTGGTGAGGCTTAATCCGAGAAAGGACGGCTACACCGCTTGGAGCGTGGTCCATGA
>JBBRIO010000159.1:0-9830 GCA_038220855.1 Bryobacterales bacterium
GTTCGGCGCCAACCTCGGTGGACCCATCGTCAAAAACAAGACGTTTTTCTTCGCCAACTACGAAGGCCTTCTCCAACGCCTCAGCATCTCGCGCGTCGATGGCCTCGTCCCCAGCGCCACCTTTCGCGCCGCAACACCCCAAGCCCTCCGTGGCATCATCAACGCCTACCCCGTCGGCAACGCCCCCGGGCCCAACGCCAACGTCGACCGCCTCTTCGCCACCACCCCGGAACGCCAAAATGAACACAGCGGTATGGCCCGCATTGACCAACGCCTCACCGACAAACACAGCCTCTTCTTCCGCTTCGCCATGACCGATGGCCTCATTAGCGTCATCCGCAACGGCCTCCTCGAAACTCGCGATTCCTTCGTTCGCCCCTCCAACGTCACCACCCAGTGGCAGCAAATCTGGAGCACGAGGCTGGTCAACGAAACGAAACTGGGCTTCAATCGCTCCGCCCTCACCCGCAACGACGTTGGCCGCCTTCCGGAAGGCATCGCCATTCCCGGTTTTAGCTCGACGCAAGCCACCTCCTACATCATCGAAAAGCCCAGCACCTATTCCATCGTCGACAACCTATCCTGGATCCGCGGTCGCCACACCATCAAACTCGGTGGCGAAATCCGCCGCATCCATCTCAATGTCGGCAACGGCACCGCCACCTCCCTCGCCTTCGCCAGCCTCGACGCCTTCCAGCGCAACGCTCTCGACCGCGTCACCCTCAGCGCGCGCCTCGATACCGTCGGCGTTCGCCGTACGTTCTTCTCTGGCTACCTGCAAGACGAAATCCGATTCAACCCCCAACTCACCCTGAACCTCGGCCTCCGCTACGAGTACTACACCGTTTCGAAGGATGTCGTCGGTCGCGGTCGCGTCTTCGATATCGTCCGCTGTCAAGGCTTCTGCTCCGCCGGAACCCCCTGGTTCTTTCCGGACCGCGACAACATCCAGCCCCGCGTCTCGCTCGCCTGGTCGCCCAAGGCTTTGAAGGGCCGCACCGTTATCCGCACCGGCTTCGGCCGCTACATCGGCCCCGGCCAGAATGACGACGTCACCGCCGCCATCGATAGCCTCCCGGAGAACCTTTCCCTCTCCGCTGCCGACGCCCCCGGCCTCAGCTTTCCCCCCACCCCCTTCCTCGGCCAACTCCGCTCCCAGGGCCAAACCCCCCGTAGCGTCCAACGTGACCGCAAGGAACCGGAGTCCATGCAGTGGACCCTCTCCGTCCAACAGCAATTGCCCCTCAGCCTGGTCGGCCAGGTCGCCTACGTCGGCAACGTCGGCCGCAATCAGCTCACCCGCACCTACGTCAATACCTTCGACCCCATTACCCGCCGCCGTCCCCTCTCGACATTCAATCAAATTGACGAAAAGCGCTTCGACGGCAATACCAGCTTTCACGGTCTCCAATCTTCGTTGATCCGCTCCTTCTCGAAGGGACTACTCTTCCAAGCCCAGTACATGTGGGGCCACGCCATCTCCGATAACGCCGGCTCCGGCGAAGGTGGCCAGATTCAGGACGTCACCTGCCGCGCTTGCGACCGGGGCGACGCCGACTACGACATTCGCCAAACGTTCACCGCCAACTCCGTTTACCAGCTTCCCTTCGCCCGCAAACGCTGGTACGGCGGTTGGGACCTCAGCGGCATCTTCACGACGCGTACCGGCCGCCCGTTCACCGTCCTCGTCAACCGCGCCGCCGCGGTCGTCCCTTCTGGCCAGACCCAAACCCAGCGCGCCAACTACCTCGGCGGCAACCCTTACGTCGCCAACCCCAGCGCCGACCAGTGGCTCAACCCGGCCGCCTTCGGCATCCCAGCCCCGGGCACCTACGGGAACGCCGGCCGCAACCGCTTCCGGGGCCCCGGCCTCTGGCAAGCCGACCTCGGCATCGCCAAGCAGTTCCGCGTTACCGAACGCATCGCTCTCGATTTCCGCACAGAGATGTTCAATCTGTTTAACCGCGCCCAGTTCGGCAACCCGGTCAACAACATCTCGACGCCCACTATCGGCCGGATCCTCACGACCGCCAATGACGGTGCCACCGGCACCGGAACATCCCGCCAACTGCAGTTCATGCTCCGCCTGAACTTCTAGGGCAATTCGAAGGTCACTGGTTGGGAGCTCACCGTTCCCAACCAGATATTCTTCGGCTCGTCTACCTTCTTGGTCCCCGCCTGTACCCGGCGCCGGATCACCGATTCAAACTTCACCGTGGCCGAATACCGACCCGGTTCCAAATCCCGAAAGTCGAAAGTCCCCCACATCATTCGATACCGCCCGTCCTGCCTTTCGAAAGTCCCCTCCGCCACGACCACTTCGCCCCCCGCCTGAACCTTCTTAAAAAACCTCGCATAGGTTGTCCCATCCATCGTCATCACCGCTCGCCGATCGATCGGATTCACCGCCCCCTTCCCTTCCGCCACCAATACCAACTCGCAAGGCTGCAACCCCGAGTCGACCAGAAACACCTGCTCCCTGCGACCCCCGTTCGCCATTACCGCCCGCCATCCCAACTCCCCCGCCCGCTCCAAACGTATGCCCACACTTTAAGAAACATAACAGCATCCTACCGCTAGTGCGGTTTGCTGTGGCCGAAAATCGGGGCGACCTCGTATCATGGCCGCCTTTCACCCCGTAATCACGGGCAAATCCGATCACGGATGATAGCTAACCTCCACCATCGCCTTCGTTACCATCCGCCCAAAAATCTGTCCGGTTCTCCCCAACTCGGCCGCCCCGCAAACCGCGTCCGTATCGCCGGAAACCGCACAATCGCTCACCCGCATTTCCCCAACCCCACCCATCCACCAACGCCTAAGTCGCGGAGCTACTTCTACTCGAAGTGGCACCCAACCATCAAAAAAGTCGCCCTGCGACCCGCGCGCCTAAGAAAGTTCGGCATTCGGCACCTCATCGCTGTTCGGTTTACCCACGATCAGCGATTGACCCCAAACCCTTGACACATCCCTCAAAAAGAGGAAGATACTTTTCAAGCCGCCTGGTTTCGCTTACAAACCAGCAACTGATGATCTTCCACTTCCAGCGTCTGCTGCAATTCCACCGTAAACCAGCGGCTCAGTACCGTCTCGGCCTCGGCTATCGTGAAAGGGCGACGGTTCGCAGCGGCGCCCTTACTACCTTCAGGGACAGAGAGCAGGAGAAGCCCCCCCGGACGCAACACCCGCGCAATCTCCCCCAATAAAACATGGGGTTGATCACACCGATCCATCTGGCGAAAACACGCAACCGAATCTACGGTCCCGAAGCCCTCTCTCAACGGGAGTGAATTCGGCTGCGTGATGGCCAATCTGGTTTGCATCCTTAGGGCGCTTCTCCTAACAGCCTCTCTAATGCAAATCCCATGCCAAACCGTAAGTCCCTGATTCTACGCCACACTTATCTCTCAGCTGCCTGCTTCCAGGCACATCCCCATCGCGGACTGGCCCATATGGGGCAATAGAAAGGGCCGACCCTAAGGTCGGCCCTCTCATCCAACTACAAAACAACCTACTTCGATTGCCGACTCGAATACTTGTTCAAAGCCGCCAAGAACTTCTCCGCGGCTGCGGGAGCCGTCGTTTTGCCGTAAATGATCTGCTCGTTCTTCATCTTCTTGTTGCCATAAAGGTCCCCGATCGCTTCGTCGTCTCCGCGAATCGTCCCGCCCTTCAGCGAAACGCCCGCAAAAACACCCCGCGAACGCGAATACGTCAACATCTCCGCCCGCATCGTCGCGTCCGTCTCCGCCGAACTCGTCCGGCCTACCGGACCCGCTGCCGCCGAAGCCTCGCCGCCCATCGAGAACTTGCTGCTCTTCACGAGCCGCTCCGCTCCCTTCGCGTTCATGATTAACATGACGAAATCAGTCTCCTTACCCCCAATCTGAAAGCCAATCGAGCCGCCCTCAACCCGCATCGGAGCCGGGGCGGTCCAGCCGACACCGTCCGCCTGCCGGCAACTCAAAAACCCACGTCCAAACCGTCCGCCCACAATAAAGGCACCGCTCTTCAACCCCGGTACCACCAGCGCACAATGCGCCTTATCGAGAAGTTCCTGAGGAATCGCCTTGTCCTTTACCCCCATAATCTCATCCAGCACGGTCGCTGCGTCGGCTAGCCGCTCGGCGTGGGGAGAAGGGGTCTGCGCCGTACACACAGTGGCCAGAACCAAACTTGAGAAAAGAATTTGTAATTTAGTCATCGTAAACAAAGATGGCACGAATCGACCTACCGTTACACCCAAAAAAGCCGGCGAGCCCAAAGGCACCACCGGCTCTCTCGCTCTAACTGCTCAAAACGAAACTAAAACGTGAACCGCAAAGCCAACTGGATCCGGCGACGGCCGCCGTCCGTTCCCCATTGGTTCAGGAAGTTCCCCGAGTTAATCCGCGACTCCGGAATCCCAAAGTTCTTCGTGTTCGTCACGTTAAACATATCGGCCCGCAACTGCGCCCGAAACCGATCAGGAATAATGTCAAAGTTCCGTTGGATACCAAGATCCAGGTTCCCAATGCCATCTGCCCGGAGCGAATTCCGCCCCGCGTTGCCAAATCCCGTCGTGCTGTTCTGGAGCGTCACCGGACTGAACAACTGCGTCCTCACCCCGTACAACTCGTCAATCGAGCGGCCCGCGAGAGATACCCCAGGCTGCACATTCGGACGAATCGAGTTCCCCACCAGCGAATCAATCCCCGACAACCGCAAATACGGATCCGTCCCGTTCAACGGAGTAAACGGCGCCCCCGATTGGAACGTCAAAAACCCATTGAACTGCACCCCGGGCAACATCCGGGAGAGCAATCCCGTCTTCGGGGTGTCGTAAAGGAACGTGGTCGTCAACCGGTGCGGCCGATCGTAAGTAGAACGTCCCCGATCGTTCCGCAGGTTAAAGCTATCCTGCGCCACGGCCACGTCGCCGCTCACCGCCGGATTGAAAATCTCCGACGCCGAATCAATGAAGCTCGACCAAGTGTAATGCGCGCCGATTAAATAGCCCTTGCTGTAACGCTTCTCCGCGCTCATCTGCAACGAGTGATAAATGGAGCTCGCCGCATTCGCCCGCGTCCGAATCACGCCCCGCGTCGGATCTACCCGCCGCACCGTCGGACTCGTCGCCTGCAACGTGTTCGGGTTCCCGTCCAGCGTCTGGAACAAAGCCGTTCCCTTCGTCCCGACCCAGCCCACCGTCAACGCCCAGTCGTTCGCCACCTGCCGCTGCACGTTCATCGAAAACTGCTCCGCGTACGGCGAACGGAAATCGCTCGTCGTAATCGTGCGCGTCAACAAGTTCGGGTTCGTAATCGGCAACAAAGGCGCCTGCTGCAACACCGTATAGCTGTTCGGCGTGTTTCCCGGCAACGATACCGAATTCAAAAACGGAAACGCCGAGAAGATGTTAAGCGCGATATTGATAAACGCAAAGTCGAACGTCCGCGCATAACCGCCGCGGACCACCGTCTTGTCCTGCCCCAACAGCGTCCCCAACATCCCCGCCGAACTGTTCAGCCGGTAGTTGAAACCTACCCTCGGCATCCAGTTATTGCCGTCCCGACCTGGCGCCTTATCCATCGCATAGCGAGGATCGTTATTGTTCGCCGCCACAATCCGCGTGCTCAGGCTTGCCAAATCCGCAAACGGATTGCCCGGGTTCTCATACCGAATCCCGTAGTTCAGCGACAAATTCCGCGTCATCCTCCATTCGTCCTGCAGGAAGAACATGTAGTCGTTGAACCGGTAATACTGGTTCACTTGGCCACCACGCAAAGGCGCATTGATCGCCGCACTCTGCGCCTGGTCGTCCACCAACCGCTGCAAGGTCTCGTAAGCCAACCTGCCCCGTAACGTCGGCACAAAGAAACTCTTAATGTGCTGCTGCCGCATGTCAATGCCAGCCTTCAACGTGTGGCTACCCATCGTATAGCCCACCGTGTAAATCAACTGGTACGTGTTGTTCACCCGGCTCTGGGGCAGATTCACCGCCAAACCAATCGCCGTTCGGGAAGCCGCCGCGTTAAAACCCGTCAGCCCCAACGAGTTCACTTCCAGCGAAGGAATCGCCTCCGATCGCGGATCCACCGCGTTCGATGCCGTATCCTGCCGCGCAAATCCCGCTCGGAACTCCGAATAAAGCCGCGGCGAAATCGTCCAATTCCACGACGCCGTAGCCGACCGCGGCTTCGACGGCGCAATCGTCGTCAATCCCGGCGGCGTCGCCTGCCCGGAAGTGCTCAAACTGTCCACATCGCTATAACGAAACGATAGCCGGTTCGCCTCGTTCAGGTTATGGTCCACCTTCACGAGCCATTGGGTCTCATCCCGCGCCAGCGGTGCCGCTCCCGCCAACTGCCCGCGCGGAATCGTCAGCGTCTGTCCGCCAATCACCACCTGCTCAGAAGCCACCCCCGCCGGAACACCCGCCGGAAGGAAGTCGAGCAACGCCTTCAGCGCCGGTCGCGAACCCGCAAAAGGAGCCAACAGCGCCTTGCCTTCCGCCGTCGGTGCGCCATTGATCACGCTGCCGGACCCTAACTGCCGGTCCCACCATCTTTGATAAGCACCAAAGAAAAAGGTCTTATTCTTAATCACCGGGCCGCCCACGGTACCCCCCGTCTGGTTCTCGTTCCGGAACGGCGTCCGTTGAAACGTCCGCTTGTCCTGGTTCGACCGCGCGTTAAAGGCGTTCGAGTTGTGAAACCAAAACCCGCTGCCATGAAGATCGTTCGATCCGCTCTTCGTAATAATCGATATCACTGACCCCGAAGACCGGCCATACTCCGCCGAAAACTGGCTCGTAATCACCCGGAACTCCGCCACCGTGTCCGGATTGTTGATCGGCTGAGAGGATCCCGTCACCGACGGATCATTCACGTCCTGCCCGTCCAACATGAAATTGTTGGACCGCGTCCGCGCCCCGTTCACGCTAAAGCTCAAGCCGGACGCAAACTCCGACTGGCCCGAAGACAACTGGCTAACCCCCGCCACGTTCAAGGCCAGGTTAAGAATGTTCCGATTCGGCGCCAACGGCAACTCCGCAATCCGCTTGGCTTCAAAATTCTGCCCCACCTCGGAATTCGTCGTGTTAATCAACGGCGCATCGCCGCTCACATTCACCGTCTCCGCCACCCCGGAAACCTGTAACTTCAAATTGAACTCGGCCGCCTGACCCAGCCGCAGCACCACGGGCCCTTGGGTCAACGTCCCAAATCCGGTCTTGCTCACCTGGATCTGATAATTCCCCGGTTGCAATTGCGCCAAACGGAACTTGCCGTCAGCGTTCGATACAATCTCGCGGCTAATGCCGGTATCGAGACTCTTAATCGTGATCTTCGCATCAGTCACCACCGCGTTAGACGCATCGGTGATCGTTCCGAGAACTTCGGAGTTGGTCGACTGACCTAACATTCCTGTCCCAAAACTAAATAAAAACAATAACTTAGCAATCGTGTTTCGCACGGCGCAGACTCCCTAACCCGTTTTCCACAGTCGAGAGAGAGACCGAAAACAGTGTGAATAACCTGTGACAGAGATGCGGCAAACCGCCAAAGGATTCAAAAAAGTCAGGGCGAAACGCAAAAAAGGCCGAGCCCCCTGCGGAGCTCGGCCTTTTCCATTCTGCTTCCAAGCGCACAGGCCGGAGCGAGTCCGTTATGCGCCGTTCCTCTAACCCCTAATCTTTAATGTCTACAATCTTGGCGATCACAATCTTGTCGCCCTTTACTTCGCCGGAAATCATCACCTTGCTCGCGAGGTGCTTCTTGGCCAACTCTGCGTCCGAAACCTGATAAACCTTCTGGTCCGCTTCGGACACAAAAACCGGAGCCGCGCCATTCTTGATGCAACGCTCCGTACACTCCCGCGACGCCGCCGCCGAAGACGCATTCCCCGTCCCGCACGTCGCGTCGCTGATCCAACCCTTCAGGTCGGCCGCGTTCGCCTCAGCCGTCGCCAAAGCAACCAAAGCCAATATCTGCAAATTTCGCTTGATCATAACTAGGTTCAACTCCTGACCCTATTGTGCCACCAACTCACTACGGATTCATCCTCCCAAATTTCCACTCAAGAGAACGCTCATTTCGTCGATAGATTCTGTAGGAGGCCCTCCCGCCGGGATTTATTATGAGTATCGAACCACTCCGCTTTAGCGGCGTAAGCAGCTATTCTGCGGATTTCCAGAAAATCCTTGATCGTACGGTCGCTATCGCCGCCCAGCCCATTAACGCGCTGCAGAACGATCAAACCCGTATCGTGGCCCAGCGATCCGCCGCTCAGGCGATCCAGCGATCGGTCGATGGGCTCAACACCGCCGTCACGGCGTTAGGGGATATAGGCCAAACCCGCGCCGTCAGCGGCACCACCTCCAACTCCGCAAAGGTCAGTATCGGGGCCGTCACCGCTCGCAGCCCGGCTACTTACAACATTACCGACATCACCTCTCTAGCCCGCTCCTCCTCGGCCACCTCGGCCGGCTTCGCTCAGTCCGATTCCGGCGTCGTCTCCGCCACCGGTTCGGTGCAACTCACCTTCAACGGCACCACTACGGACATCGCCCTCACGCCCGGAGAAAATACGCTTACCGGACTCCGTGACAAAATCAACAACCTCGGGGTAGGGGTCACCGCCACCATTCTCACCACCGGATCCGGTCCAACGCCCTACTATCTCTCTATCACCTCCAATACCGCCGGCGAGAAACCCATCGCCCTCGCCGACGATCCGACAGGCGCGAACACCAACCTGTTAGCGGCCACCGATAACGGCTCCAACGCCAACTTCAAAATCAACGGCGTCGCCGTCTCGAAAGCCAGCAACCTCATCAACGACGTCGTCAGTGGCGTCACCTTCACGATCACTGGCACCACCGCCCCCAGCGAAAACGTCAGCCTGACCCTTTCCAGCAGCCGCTCCGGCCTCGCCTCCAAGCTCGACAGCTTTATTGCTGCTTACAACGACACCCGCGCCGCCGCCGACTCCCAGATTGGCGAAGCCGCTGGGCTCCTCACCGGCAGCTTCATCGTGCGAGAGACCACCGGCCTGCTCCGCCAAATCTCCGGCTTTGAAGGCACCGGTGCCACCAAGAGCCTCGCCGCCCTCGGCGTCTCCTTCGGCAGAGACGGCAAGGCCTCCCTTGATCGCGTCGCCTTCGATGCGCTGGGAGAAACCCAATTACAGGATGCTTTCGTTTTTCTGGGCACCCCCACCACCGGTTTCGGAGCCCTGAAGGCCAAGGTGCAGCAAATCAGTGACCCCATCACTGGCCTAATCGCCGCCGAAACCACCCGATATGACGCGACCGACAAGCGCCTCTCGGCGCGCGTCCAAGAGCTCTCCACGCGCCTCGCCTTCCTTCAGAAAAGTACTTCGGAACGCCTCCAAGCGGTAGATGCCATTCTCGGCTCCCTCGATGGCCAGAAAAATATCATTGATGCCAGCTTCAAGAGCGTCTTGCTCGGCATTTACGGCAAAAGCACAGGGTAATTCTTGACGCACCCGCTATTTCTCCAAATTGCCGCTCTCGACGAGCAACTCCTGGCCATCCCATACGGCGACGAACTCGCCGTCCTCCCGCTCCTGGTCCAGCGAAACGCTCTCATTGAAACCCTCCTGGCCGAACCAACCTCGCCCGGCTGGGCCGAACCCTTGCAGGCCCTCGCCCAAGCCACCCAAAAACTCCACGACCGCTTTGCCCACGTCCGCCGCCGCCTCGCCTCCGACGCCGGCGAAACCGACTCCCACCGCCGCTTTCTCGACACCCTCCACGACTAGCGCCCCCCCCCCCCCCCCCGGCCCCCCTGGCAAGCGATGGCGCCAACCACCACCCCCAAACCAAC
>JBBRIO010000160.1:0-9829 GCA_038220855.1 Bryobacterales bacterium
TGGGGGGGCCCGCGCCGGGCCCGCCCCGACGACCTTACTCGTAGCGCAGAGCGTTAAGCGGCTCAATGTTCATCGCGCGGCGGGCAGGTAAATAGCCGGAGGCCAGTGAGACGCTGGCGACCAGAATGACCGAGGCGGCGAGGACGACAGGGTCGGAGCCCTTCATTTCAAATAGCAACGACTCCACAAAGCGGGATAAGAGAATCGCCGACGGGAAGCCGATCACCACGCCAAAGAGAACCATCACGCCAACCTCGCGGAGCACCATGTTGCGGATGTCGGCAGCGCTCGCCCCGATCGCCAGACGGATGCCGATTTCGCGGGTTCGGCGGGTGACCGTGAAGGCCAGCACTCCATACAAGCCCACCGCGGCCAGGAGGGTCGCCAAGCCGGCGAAAGCGGCGGCAAGGGTGGATACCATCCGGTCAACGGCGATGTTGTCATTCACCTGCGCTTCGAACGTCTTCAAGTCTTCCAGGGGCAGGTTGGGATCCAGCGAAGCGACCGCCTGCCGCAGAGAAGGGATGAACTGCTCGGGCGGCAAATTCACTTTGACGTAAAACGCCGACGCGCCGATGGATTTATCCTGCCGGTAAGGAAGGTAGAAGAGCGGGGGAATCGCGTCCTTCACATCGCTGTACTTGGCGTCTTTGGCGATGCCGACGATCTCGATATCGTTGGTTTTGCCGGCTCCCCGCTGCATTCGCTTCCCGAGAACGGAGCTGGAGGGGGAAAATTTGCGGACGAAAGCCTCATTGACGATGGCGACTTTGGGGGCGTTGGCCGCGTCGCGAGCGGAAAATTCACGGCCTGAGATGAGAGGGACGCCGAGGACGCGGAAGAACCCGGGGCCCACTTCGTTAAACATGGAATGGGTGTCTGAGTCCGGGCCGGCCTCGAACCCGTCAATGGAGATATTGCTGCCGTAGTTGTTCCCGGCGATGAGGGCGACGAGCGAAGCGGTGACGCCGGTCACCCCGGGGAGGGAGGACAGCTTCTCTTCGATTTGCTCGAACAACGCCCTCGAACGTTCGGGAGTGTATTGGTTCAGTTCGGGGGAGAGTCCGAAGACAATCGTATTGGCGGTAGAGATGCCGAGGTCGACCTTCATGATCTTCACGAGGCTCTTCAGAAAGAGGCCGGCCGAGATGAGGAGCAGGAGGGAGAGAGCGATTTGGGCGGTGACGAGGCCGTTGCGGAACCGGGTGGCGGAGCGCGAAGAGGAGACGTTGGCACCCTGGTCCTTCATGGCCGAAGCCAGGTTTTGGCGGGTGGAATGGACGGCGGGAAAGAGGCCGAATAAAAAGCCCGCGACTAACGATATAACCAACGCGAAAGCGATGGTGACGGGGCGAAGAGCAGGACTAATCATGTTTCCGGCGTCGGCGGGGAGAAGAGTGAAGACAACCTGGTTGGTCGCGTAGGCGATGAAGAGACCCGCGACGCCGGCAAGAACCGAGAGGACGAGCGATTCGGTCAGCAGTTGGAGGATCAACTGGCCGCGAGAGGCGCCGATGGAGAGCCGGATGGAGAATTCTTTGGCTCGGTTGGCCGACCGGGCGAGGAGGAGGTTGGCGATGTTGGCGCAGGCGATGAGGAGAACAAATACCGTGATGGCGAGCAGGAGCAGAAGCGGCGTGCGGCCCGTGCGGAGGATGTTGCTTTGGCCCTGCGCCCCGGGGACGAGGGTGATCGACTGATCGACGAAACGTTGCCGGAAGCGGTCGCTGGCCCCTTTTTGGAGAGCGAGTTCGACATCGTTCAGAATAGCTTTGAAGTTACTGTTGAGGCCGGCTTGGGCCTGTTCGAGGGATACGCCGGGCTTGAGACGGGCGAAGCTATAAATCCAGTAACTGCGGCGTTCGGTGAGACCTTTCCAGCCCGGGGTGAGGGTCTCGCGGAGGCTGAGGGGAACGAAAATTTGGGGGGTCGAACCGAGGGTGGTGCCGCGGAAATCAGGGGGGGCAACGCCGACGATGGTGAGGGGAACGCCGTTGACGAGCAGGGATTGGTTGAGAATTTGGGTGTTCCGGCTGAACTTTTCGGTCCAATAGGCGTGGCTGAGGACGACGAGCCGATGGGCGCCGGGGGTTTCATCGTCGGCGGGGGAGAGGAGGCGGCCGAGGGCGGGGTTGAGGCCAAGGACCGGGAAATAGGAACCCGAGACGAAGTGGCCCTGGGCGGAGGAGGAGTTGCCCTGGTAGGCGAGGTTGGCGCCGAAGCTGCGGTGGGCGGCGATGCCGGTGAAGACCGTTTGGACACGTTCGAGGTCGCGGTACATGGGATAGCTGAAGATGGAGTCGTTGCCGCCGGCGTTGTTAGTGGAGTTGCTGCCGCCGCGGGGCCCGTTCGCAGTAAGGTTGACGAGTTCGGAGGGGTTGGCGGCGGGTAGGGGGCGGAGGAGCACCTGTTCGAAAAGGGCGAAGATGGCGGTGTTCGCTCCGATGCCGAAGCCGAGCGACAGGATGGCAACGAGGGAGACGATGGGGCTGTGGCGGAGGGTTCGGAGGGCGAAACGGAGATTGCGCATGTTGAACTCCTGAGATTATACGGACCAGATTGGAAAAGGTTCCCCCGGGATTGCTGGTAAGATCGATGGTTTGGGATTTATTTTGCGGCTTTCAACAGTCTCCGAGAGGGTGATTTTTTGGTGGGCGACCGGGATAGCGGTTTTGCTGGCGGTTTTGTATGGCTGGCATACCTCGAGCGTGCCGATCGTTCACGACGCCGAGGGATATCGGGTGATTGCCGAGGATATCCGAGTTAATGGGATATTTTCAAAGTTTTATATGTCGGATTCACGGACTTATGGGTATCCGTGGTTTCTGAGCTTGGTGTTTCAGTTGGCGCGGGCGGTGGGTTGGCCGGATCGGTTAGTGGTATTCGGGATGCAGGCGGGGCTCCATTTTGGCGCGGCGGCATGTTTGTGGCTGGCCCTGCAGCGAGCCGGGGTGAATCGATGGGCGGCGCTGGCGGGTTACGCGGCGGTGGTGGCGCATCCGTTCGCGCTTTTGTATCCGGGGTATTACTTGACGGAGAGTTTGTCGTTGTCGATGGGGACGTTTGTCTTGGCGGGTGCGATCGCGGGATGGGCGGGGCGGTTGCCGGGTTGGTGGTGGGTGGTGGGCGGCTTGGTTTGTGGGGCAATGGTGATGGTGCGGCCGGCGAATTTGTTCATGGTTCCGGTGGGGGGTTTGGTGGCGGTTGTCGCGCTGCGACGGCGGGAGTGGTGGGCGGTGCTGGGGTTAGTGTGCATTTTGATTCCGTGGTGGCCGCAGTTTCGGAATAATCAGACTTACTACGGACGATCGACGCCGCTGGTGGCGACGCGGTTAGTCGACCTGCAGGAAAAGATGGGGGTGATGTTTTTGAAGTACGCGACGTCGATCGTACCGGGGGGCGATCCGCGCGTGAAGTATGAGAATCCATACTTTGTGGATATCGAGGCGGGGATGCTGGATCCGACGGATTGGTATCTGCGGCATCCGCGAGAGGGGCTGACCACGTGGGTGATCCATGTATTCGCTTTGTTCGACCAGGACTTGCCGTTGCCGTACGTGGAGAATCTGGTGCCCTGGTATTCGCCGTATGTATCGGGCGCGAACTGGGCGGTGGTCGCTCTGGGCCTGTTGACGATGGGGGGAGCTTGGCGGAGGCGGAAAGAGCTAACGGCCGGGGAACAGGGCGCGGTGGTCTTGACGGGGGTGTTGGTTCTGGGGCATTTGGGATTGCACAGTTGGTTGCTGATCGAGGGGCGATATGGGGTGGCGATGCTGGTGCCGTTGTATGGCTTGGCGGCGGCGGGTTTGGGAGCGATCCGGAAGGGGTGGCTGGCGGTGGTGTTGGTGGTTAGCATAGGGGGGGTGGCGGGGTCGACGTGGCTGCAGCGGCAGGCGCCGGCGATTCAGTCGGCCTTGGTGGCGGAGCATCCGGCAATGGGGGAGGTGGTGAAGCGGTTGACGGGGCGGCGGCCGGTGGATGCGCTCTGCCATTCGCCTTGGTCAACTTGGGCGATGTCGATGGCCGGTATTGGGCCGGAGGGGGAAGCGATTTTGGTTTCCGATGGCCAGCAGGTGAGTTTGGTGGAGCATGATGTGGTCGTCGAGCCGAACCGGGATTATACGGTGCAGTTTGAGGTGCAGGGGGAGGCGGGTTCGACTGAGGAATTGAGCGTGGATTTATATGCGGAAGGCGGGTATGATCACGCGGAGCAGAATGGGGTTTTACGGCGGCATACGGGTGCTTACCAGCCGGTGAAGTTTACGTGGAACAGCGGGAACGACGCGCCGGCGGGGGCGCGATTGCGGTTTGCTTCTTTGGCGCGACGGCCGCTGCGGGTTCGCAATGTGCGGTTTATGGGGGGAGACGGGGCCTGGGCCGGATGGACGATGGATAAGGTCCGTCAGGGATTGGGGAAGGATGCGGTGGTCTGCAGCCAGGAGGGGGGAGTGAGCGTGTTGGCGCAGGGGGTGACACTTGAAAAGAACACCGAGTATGTCGTGAATTTTGAAGTGCGAGGACCGGTGGGGAAGGCGCAGACGCTGAGCATTGATCTGTACGCCGTGCCGGGCTACGATCATAGGGAGCAGAATGCCTTGCTCGAGAGTTTTAGCGGGGTGTTTGAGCAAAAAGAGTTTCGTTGGAACTCTGGACCCGATGCGCCGGAGCGGGCGGAGTTGCGGTTTGCAACGTTGAGCCAGAAGCCGATGCAGGTGCGAAACGTTCGATTTCAGAAGGTAGGAGAGCAGTAGATGGTGATGAAAGTGGTGGTACTGGGTTTGATCGGGCTATTGGGGAGTTGCGGGAAACCGGCGGCGGAGAAGGCCGCGGCACCGATGGAGGTGAGCCCCATGTTTGGCAACTTGGAGATGAAGGGGGACAAAGGCGAACTGACGTTGACGTTGGACCAGGCGCCGGGTAAGCCCGAGCCAGCATTTTTGGGGATTTTGGTGAACTCGACCCCGTCCGGGTTAGGTGCCTGTTACGTAATTGCCGACGTGGCGACGGGCAAGATGCGCCTCGTGAACGACAGCGGCAGCGGCGCGCAAGAGTTGGAGACCAAAGCGTCGGTGGGCAACCAGCAGTGCGAACTGAAGGCGGCCGGGACGCGTTTAGAGCGTTCCGCTGGGAAGTTGGATGTCCATTTTGGGGTTACGTTTCGAAAAGATTTTGCGGGCAAGAAACAGTTGTTTGGGATAGCGATGGATGGCAACGGGGCCGGGAAGGGATTGGAGCCGGGCGGGACCTTTGTGGTTTCTAAATAAATGATGGGCCGGTGGGCGGCGATTTTCGGGCTGTACTTACTAGCGGCCTGGGCCTTGCATGGGTCGGAGTCCAATATCTGGATCCAGTTACTGGGGGGTGGGGATAGCTATACGGCCGGGCTGCCTTCGAAGTTATTCGCTACGACCTTTTCGGCGTGGAATCAAAACGTGCAACTTGGCCAGTTTTCTTTGGCGAATACCCAATTTCAGCCGTTTTATCCGCCCGGCTTGTTGGTCATGACGTTATTGCCGAACACGCTGGGATTTAACGTTTTCATCTTAAGCCATTACGCGATGGCCGGCTTCTTTTTCTACCTATGGATGAGGCAGTTGGGGCGGAGGCGGGAGGCGGCGATTCTGGGCGGCCTATCGTTTCTGGCCGGTGGCTTTTTGGTCGCGCATAAAGGGCATCAGGCGATGATGACGACGGCGATTTGGTTGCCGCTGCTCTTGTTGTTTGCGACCCGTCATGCGGCGACCGGAAAGCGGCGGGAGGCGGTGGGAGCGGGCATTGCGCTGGCGTTTTCGCTATTGGCGGGCTTCCCGCAGATGACCCTTTACGGGTTGATGGTGGTGGTTCCGTACTGGTTTTGGCGAAGCGAGGGAGGACCGCGGCGGGCGGCCGCGGGGTTGGGCCTGATGGGTTTGTTGGGGTTCCTTCTGAGTTCGCTCCAGTTGATGGCGGTGTGGGAGATGCTGCCGCACGTAACCCGAGAGACCCTGAGCCTGGCGATGTTTAACCAGAACTCGTTGCCCGGTGCACACTGGGCGGCGCTGTTTGTGCCGAACGTACTGGGCGGCATGCATGGGGTGCCGAGCTATGCCCTAGACGCCCAGTTGGTCGAGGTGTTTTTGTACTGCGGGTTGGTGCCGTTGGTATTGGCCGGATTAGCGCGCGGGCGCGAAGCGTGGTTTTGGGGAGCGGTCTTTTTCGTGAGCGCGGGGCTGGCGCTGGGCTTTGGGCCGGTGCAGGAGGTGCTGTTTCGGGTGCCGGGGTACAGCCTGTTTCGGGCGGCGGGACGGCATCGGCAGGAGATGGCGCTGGCGATCAGCGTGCTGGCGACGATAGGGTTTGAACGGTTGGGCGGGAGGCGACGTTGGAGCTTTGGGGTGGTGGGGTTACTCGTGGCGGCGGGTTTAGGATGGGCTTGCGTGGTGCCGATTTACGATTCGATCAACGTGATGGTCACTGGGCTCTCGGCGGCTCATTGGCGGGAAGTGAATACGCGGTGGCTGCATCCGACAATGCTATTCCCGATGGTTGCGCTGGGCGTGGTGGGCGTGTGCCTGTGGCGGAGAGCCCCAGGATGGGTGTGGGCGATGGTGCTGCTGGTGGACGTCTGGAGCGTGAATCGAACGATCTATGCGAATCCGAACACTTCGACGCTCTACGGGCGGGAGCGGAAGAGTGAAATCCGGTATTTGTTTGACCGGGGATATGATCCGGTGCACGAGCGAATTTTGCCGATCGATCCGCGGGTGGATGAGGCGTATCCGCTGCAGAGCATGATGTACGGGATCAACGTGGCGAACGACTATACGCCGATGTGGATGAAACGGTATCAGGCGTTGACGGGGTTCGCGCTGAACGGCGCGGGGGGCGAGTTTCTGGTGGCGAGGCAGGCGCTGCTGTCGTCGTTGGGGGTTCGGTTCGTTTTGACGAAGGTGCCGGAGAGCGCGGCGGCGGTGCGGGGGGCGAAGGGTTATAAAGAGTTAGCTTCGTCTCGCGAGGGGATTACCGTGTTTGAAAATCCTGGGGCGCTGCCGCGGTTTCGATTTGCGCAGGAAGTGGTTCCGGTGGCGGATTTGGCGGCGGCACAGGCGATGTGGGGGCAGTTTGAGCCGGGTCGGCAGGCGATGGTGGAAGGGGCGAAGCAGGCGGAGACGCTGAGCCGGGGGCGGGTGGTGAGCGAACAGATTGAGGATATGCGAATGAAGTGGCGCGTGGCGACCGAAGGAGAACGGAGCTTGTTTGTCGTAGCCGATACCTGGTTCCCGGGCTGGACGGCGACGGTGGACGGCAAGGCGGCGCCGATTGAGATCGTCAACGGCTGCGTGCGGGGGGTGTTTGTCAGTGGCGCCGGCGAGCACGACGTGGCGATGCGCTTTTGGCCGTGGAGTTTGACGGTTGGTTTCGGGCTGACGGCTTGCGGGTTGGTGCTGAGTGCAGCGTTAGTTCTTTCCAAACGCTAATTGGATGAAGAACATGACGACGGCACCGACGAAGGCGGAGGCCGGGATGGTCATGACCCATGCCCAAATGATGTTGGTGGCCAGGCCCCAGCGAACCGCTTTGAGACGTTGAATCGAGCCGACGCCGACGATGGCACCCGCAATGACGTGAGTCGTAGAGACCGGCATTTTCAAGAAAGTCGCAAAGAGAATGGACACGGCGGCGGCAGTTTCGGCGCTAAAGCCTCCGCGGGGTTTAAGGCGGGTCAGGCGACCGCCCATGGTTCGAATAATGCGCCAACCGCCGCTAAGCGTGCCGAGGCCGATCGCGATATGGGCGGCGAAGATGACGGGAATGGGGACGACGAAGGTGTTTAAGTATCCGGCGGTGACCAGAACCCCGGTGATGATCCCCATCGTTTTCTGGGCGTCGTTGGTACCGTGGGCGAAGGAAAATATGGCCGAGCTCAAAAGCTGGAGCATCCGGAACCAGTTGTCCATCTTGGACGGGGAGGCACGGCGGAAGATCCAGAAGATGGCAATCATCAGCAGGTAGGCGAGCAACATGCCGAGGAGAGGAGAGATGACGATAAAAGCGATGGTTCTGATCCATCCGTCGATCACGAGCGCTTCAAAGATGTGGGTGACGCCGATGGTCATGGCGACTTTAGCCATCGCGGCGCCGCCGTACCCGCCGAGGAGGGCATGGGAGGAGCTGGTGGGAAGGCCGAAATACCAGGTGATCAAGTCCCAGGTGATGGCACCCAGCAGGCCGGCGAGGATGACATAGGGGGTGACGATTTTGAGATCGACCATGCCTTTGCCAACCGTGGAGGCGACGCCGGTTTCGAAGGCGAAGGCGGCGATAAAGTTCCAGAACGCCGCCCAAGCAACGGCCTGAAAGGGCGTCAAAACGCGAGTCGCGATGATGGTAGCGACAGAGTTGGCGGCGTCGTGAAAGCCGTTGATGTAATCGAAGGCCAGAGCGACCGCGATAATCAGGGCTACCAGGATGAGGGTGGTATCCATGATGAGGGGTTAACTATTTTTAACCACGATATTCTGCAGGGCGTCGGCGACATCTTCGCAAGCGTCGGCGGTGCTTTCGAGGTAGTCGTAGATTTCTTTGAGTTTGATGACCTGAATCGCGTTGGTTTCGTTGTCAAACAGGTCAACGATGGCTTGGCGGACAATATCGTCGACTTGACCTTCGATTCGATTGATCTCGATGCAGTGCTGGATGATGCGGGGCATGTCATCGAGCGCGGCAACGGCTTTGGTCAACTGGGTCGAACAGGTCTGGAGCAGCCGACAGATCTCAATGATCGGCTCCGGAATGGGGTCGATGCGGTAGGACAGCAAGCGATGCGCGGCATCTTCAATCCCGTCAAGCACATCGTCGAGGTGGGAGCAAAGAGAATGAATATCCTCTGGATCCAATGGCGTGATGAAGGTTTGATTCAGCCGCGTGAACACTTCGTGAAGGATTTCGTCCCCTTCGTGCTCAAGCTCCTCAATACGGGGGGCCATCAGTTTAAGATGGGAGTTCCCTTTTATGACCCCGTCCGCCAAGGCCGCAGCGGCTTCGGCAATAATCCGGGTCTGACTGTTAAATTGTTCGAAAAATTTCTCTTCCTTGGGAAGAAATCTCATAGCGCCTCAGTGAATGCTACCTGGCAAAGTTTCAAGAGAGTGGTTCGGCGGAGATCAGTGAACCCCTAGTGTCGCAGAGGGTTTTTTGAACTGCAACGCCAAGTTGGTTACATATCCATGACAACAGGGAAGAGGTTAACGGACGGGGCCACGGCCGGTTTGCCGCCACAGTCTTCTGGGAGATAACGAGGGTCGAGGAGACGGGAAGGGTCGAGGTTGCCCATAGCCGAAAGGAGATTTTCTTTGAGAAACGGGTGTTCGGCTTCGAGATCCTTGAAAATACTCCGGAGGGTACCCCGCACAGTGCCCGTTTTTTGGGAGCATCCGCAGGGAATGACCGGGGCCGAGAGTTGGGCGGCATAGGCGGTGGTAATCGCCTCGCTGACGTAGACAAGGGGCCGGATCAGGCGGAAGTCGCCTGCGGCGGAGTTGGTGACGGCGGGAAGAGCAGCCAGGCGACCGGTATACATGGCGTTGCGGAGGAGCGATTCGCAGAAATCGTCCATGGTGTGGCCAAGGGCGATGACATTAACCCCCATGCGCTTGCCAACTTCATAAACGGCGCGGCGGCGGAAACGGCTGCACATATCGCAGCCATGGTCGGGTTGTTCTTCAAGAAGGCGAAAGCTGGGGCCATCCTCAAAATACTCCCATTCGACGCCACGAGCGCGCAGATACTCGCCGAAGGGTTTGATGGAGGCGAGAAACTTGCCCTGCTCAATGGTGAACGCGGAGACCGA
>JBBRIO010000161.1:0-9795 GCA_038220855.1 Bryobacterales bacterium
CCGCCCGCCGCGCAATGAACACTGAGCTCCGCGAACGCCCCCCAAACCTCGCCCGCCCCACGAAGCCTTGTCGCCTACATCTCCCTCCCCTCCGGCTATCTCCCAGCCCGCCGCGCAATGAACACTGAGCTCCGCGAACGCCCCCCAAAACCTCGCCCGCCCCACCAAGCCTTGTCGCCAGCGTCTCCCTCGCCTCCGGCTATCTCCCCGCCCGCAGCGCAATGAACATTGAGCTCTGCGCAACGCCCAACGCGGCCCCCCAAAACCTCGCCCGCCCGACCAAGCCTGGTCGCCAGCGTCTCCCTTGCCTCTAACCATTTCCCCGCCCGCCGCCCATCGAACACTGAACCGTTCAACGCTCTGCGCCACGAGTTGCGTCGTCGGGACGCACCCAACTCGGCCCCGCAAACCGCCCTCTCACCCCGCCCCACCAAAGCACCACTAATCCAACCACCACCCCCGCCAACGTCTTTCCCGCCAGCGCATTAGGCGGCATCACCAACACCCCGCAAATGAAAACCGTGTAAGCGATCGCCAACAGGTTCACCCACCACCCCGCCCTGCCCAACGTCCATTCGGCCTCCCCGATCCACTCCTGCCGCTTTCGCCAACCTAACCACACCGGAATCACATACGCCCAATACAACGCCACCGTGCTCAGCGACGTCACCACCGGCACCGCCTCCCCCCACGCCATCAACCCCATCGCGCACGCCGCCATCGCCACCACCGCCGCCCGCGGCACCCCATTCCCATCCACTTTCCGAAAATACTCCGACCCCGGCAGACCACCGTCCCGCGCAAACGAATACACCGTCCGCGAAGCCGAAACCAGCGTCGACAAACCGCAAAACCACATCGCCAGCGAGACCCCCAAGCTCATCAACATCCCCGCCCGCTCCCCCAACGCACCCGTAAAGATTGCAATCGCCATCGGCGTGCTCGTACCCGTCGGCACCTGCTGAATCGCCAGCGTCAGCATCAGCAACAACGCATAACCGAACACTCCCGCCACGGCCACCGACAGCACCATTCCCCAAGGCGCCTTGGTCCGCGGGTTCTCCGTCTCCTCGGCCATATGCGCCGATGCATCAAATCCCGTAAACGTCCAGTGCGCCTGCAATAGCCCCAGCAAAAACACCCAAGCGTAAGGCGTCCCCGTCGAACGCTCCCAAAGGTAGGCGACCGGACGCAGTGGCGCCCCCCACCACAGAGCCCCCAAAATCAACACCACCCCTGCAATATGCACCGCCACACTCGCATCGTTCATCCACGAAACCCATTGCACCCGTAACAGGTTGAACAGAGCCTGCCCCACCGTCAGGAGCACAAACAGGAGGAAAACCCGCTCCCCCGGCCATCCGATCACGGGCCCCAAAAACTGCGCGCAGCTAAAGTTGATCCCCGCCAGCATCCCCATTAATCCCAACAGGTTCATCCACGAAACAAACCACGCCATCCCCGGCGTCCCCAAAGCTGCCGTCCAGTGGTACATGGCCCCGGAAGTCGGAAATGCCGAACACAACTCCGCCATGCTCGCCGCCAACAGCAACGAAAATACCGTCGCCAGCGGCCAGCCCACCGTCATCTCAAAAGGCCCCCCCATCTCAAATCCATATCCATAAAGCGTCACCGCTCCCGTTAGGATCGAAATGATCGAGAACGAAATGGCGAAATTCGAAAACCCGCCCATGCTCCGCCATAATTCTTGCGCGTAGCCGTATTTAGACAGTCCTGCTTCATCGGGGTGAGACACGGTCCTGCCATCATCGCGCATTCGTCGGCCTGACGTATTGCCATAATTACTGCGAGTGGGTTATCATTCTCAGAAATGGGCATCACCACCAAACTTCCTGTCACCGTCTTATCCGGCTTCCTCGGTGCCGGTAAGACCACCGTCCTGAATCAAGTCCTCAACAATCGGAACGGCCTCCGGGTCGCCGTCATCGTCAACGACATGAGCGAAATCAATGTCGACGCCCGCCTCGTCGCGCAAGGCGCGAGCCTCAGCCGCGTCGACGAGCAACTCGTCGAAATGTCCAACGGGTGCATCTGCTGCACCCTTCGCGACGACCTCCTCAAGGAAGTCCGTCAACTCGCCGAGCAAAATCGCTTTGACTATCTCCTCATCGAGTCCACCGGTATCTCCGAACCGATGCCCGTCGCCGCCACCTTCAGCTTTGTCGACGAAGCCGGCGCCTCCCTCTCTGACGTCGCCCGTCTCGACACCATGGTCACCGTTGTGGACGGGGAAAAGTTCCTCGAAGACTACCTCTCGCTCGACGAACTTCACGATCGCAATCTCCAACTCAACGACGACGACGAACGGAACATCGCCGACCTGCTCATCGATCAAATCGAATTCGCCAATGTTTTGATCGTCAACAAGATCGATCGGATGACGACCCTCGAAGTGGAGCAACTGCAAGCTATCCTAAAATCGCTGAATCCCGAAGCAACCATCCTACCCGTTGAACGAGGCCGCGTCGAGCCCCGGGCGATCTTAGCCACCGGAGCGTTCAACGAGGAACAGGCTGCCGAATCAGCCGGTTGGCTCAAAGAATTGCAAGGGTTTCATCACACCCCGGAGTCCGAGGAGTACGGCATCTCCAGCTTCGTTTACCGCGCTCGCCGACCCTTTCATCCCGAACGGCTCAACGATGCCCTCGACGAAGGGTGGGCCAACGTCCTGCGAGCCAAAGGCATGATGTGGCTCGCTTCGAAGAACGACATCATTGGCGTCTACTCCCAAGCCGGAAACTGCGTCGGCGTCGAACCAGTCCGTCGCTGGTACGCCGCCAGCCCGAAACAGGAGTGGCCTGAAGACGAAGCAACCCTGCAGGCTCTCGGCAAGGACTGGCATCCTGAGTTTGGCGATCGCATGCAGGAAGTTGTCTTCATCGGAGCTGGAATGGACCAATCTGCGATTGAAAGTACACTGAACGGCTGCCTACTATCTGACCAGGAGATCGCCTGCGGTCCGGTCGTGTGGGCTGCTTATCGCGACCCTTTTGGGCCGTGGGAGGAGCCCGGGGAAGCGTAGGCCGGTCTCAATCCCCTCGCGTTGCGGCTTTGCCAGAGCATAACGGCCGCAGCGATCGCGGTAATAATTCCCAATCCAAGCAAGACTTGGCCGCCCCTTTCGTACAGGCTAGCCTCTTCGCCCGCCAAAGCCTGCATCGATTCGAATCTTGAGACGGTGGATTGGAGTTCCAAGCGCAATCGATGCTGCGTCTGACTTAACTCGGAGAGCTTAGCCACGTTTTCGGCCACCTCCTCGCTACCCCGTAACGACTGCGACCACTGGATTAAGGTCTCAATCCGCGTCAACCGGTCAACCAGTGCCGCCTGCGGATTTCCCTTTAAAATGCGCCGGGTTTTGGCCGCCACCCGGACCGACAGAGCATCCCGTTCAGCCGGAATGGCGCTCCGACTCCACTGTTCCAACAGGTCCTGCAACTGGTCCAATTCCTGAAGTTCCAATCCCAATTGCTGAAAAGCGACCTGACGCCCACCGGTCACCCGATCCAGCCCCGCCGAAGCCGCCAAAGAAAATACCGATAGAACAAGGAGTACTTGGGCGATACGGGAAGCTGACCTGTTTACTGATTTCGACGCCATCTATGTGGCTTATCGGCAGGATGGGACTATTCCTTTACTTCGTAACGACGGATTCTCACCGCTTTTCCCGTTTCGGGATCGGCTGTCACAATCGTCGCGTGCAACTCCACCATTCCCTTTGCCGCTTCCATCCGCATCGGCAACGCGGTTTGAAACTTCCGAATGATCGGCCCCTTCTCTACACCAATCACCCCCGCGTACGACCCCGTCATCCCCACGTCGGTCTGATAGGCCGTCCCCCCCGGCAGCACCCGTTCATCCGCTGTTGGAATGTGCGTATGCGTCCCCACCACCGCCGTCACCCGACCATCCAAGTGCCATCCAAACGCCACCTTCTCGCTCGTCGCCTCAGCGTGAAAATCGATGAAGCGAACCTTGATCCGGTCCGGGATCTGAGCCAACAGCTCTTCCACTTTCCGAAACGGATCGTCCAGAGTCGCCATAAACGTCCGGCCCTGCAGATTCATCACCGCGTACTCGGCCCCATTCCGGGCCTTGCCCATGTACAAGCCCGTTCCAGCCAGCAACGGAGAGTAGTTCGCCGGACGCAATAGTCGCGGCTGCCGCGGCAAATACTCATGAATCTCCGTCTTGTCCCAGACGTGATTTCCCGTCGTCATCACCTCTACACCCAAAGAGATGAACTCCTCGGCGATCGCCGCCGTCACCCCAAATCCCCCGGCTGAGTTTTCTACATTAGCAATGATTAAGTCAATCCGCTCCTCAGTTACGATCTGATGGAGCATATTGGCGACGATCCTACGCCCAGGCGAGGCGAACACATCGCCAATAAAGAGAATATTCATGCAAGCAGAGGTTTGGAGCGCCTCCGAGAATCCATGAAACCTCCGTCATTGACCCGTCTTTTGGAACGGGGGAGCCCTCCGCGCGCCTTAAGGCTTCTCCCTGGAACTTGCGTTCAGGAGCCTGCTCACCGGCACATTTGTGCGAGACGAACTCCATGACATTGATTATCGGATCAAATTTAGAAGGCCCCACCTGACCCCCGGAAACACTCCAAAGGTCAGGATACCACGCGCCAAGCTTACGAGGAAAGACGACCGGTCTTCTTCCACTCCGCAATCCGGCTGAAATGATATTGGAAGTAATAGATGTTGAAGAAGAAGGTCATCACCGGGCTCAGCTTCAAACCGATGTTCTCCACCGTGTTGTAATGCCGTTCGATCGAGGTCCGCATGTTGAAAATACCCAAAATCGCCAAAATGATTCCGGCCAGGTAGCAAACCATGCCCACCAGGATCGGGATAATCGCGAGCGACGAATTCACGGCGGCACCCAGAATCGCGGCAACAATCATGCCTCCAAACAATAGCCCCCAGCCGCCCAGAATCATCTTCATGGCTTTACTCTGCGGGTCAATCTTCTTGACGAACACCAACTGCGTGTAAAACCAATACAGGATGAAAAATCCGCAGAAAGCCCCGATCAGGAGCACTAGCCACCACTGCATCTCAGGGGGAGTCGGCCAAGCGCCCGAAGCCGCCGGATTCGGCGCAAAACCACCGCCGGCCGGAGGACCGCCAAACCCCTGTTGCGGGGGACCGCCAAAGGCTTGTTGCGGGGGACCGCCAAACCCCTGTTGCGGGGGACCGCCAAACCCTTGCGGAGGACCACCAAAGCCCGGTTGCCCGGCCGGAGGCGCTCCGAATCCGCCTTGCGCCGGAGGCGCTCCAAATGGATTCGCCGCCGCGCCCGGAGCCGCAAACGGATTGTTCTGCATCGGCTGCTGCTGCGGTGGCGTCGGCGGATTCCATACCGGATTGGCGTCCGTCGGGGAGGCAAACGGATTCGGTGCCTGCGTCGGCGCCGTCGGAGGCATAAACACAGGAGCCGGAGCCGCCTGCGGAATCGGCGCTGGCGGATTGAAAAAAACCGTCTGCGCCACCCACTGCTCGGAATCCTCCGCCCGGACCTGGTCGTCCGGACCAATCCGCCCTTCGCTCTGATAGCGCTTCAAGTCATCAAAGGAGTAAGGTCCGAAACTCCGGCCTTCTCGCTGCAAGAAATACTTCATATTTGCCTCACGCTTGCCGCAAGACTTCTGCGAGTTCTTTTTCGGGGACCGCGCCCTCTTTGATCACACGCCAATAGGGTTCGGTAATATCAATTGTCGTCGGCCCCATCCCTGGACAGGTACCCCCATCCAAAACAAGGTCCAGACGACCGTCCATCGTACCAAAGACTTCGATGCCGCTGGTACATGTCGGTTGACCGCTTATGTTAGCACTAGTTGCAATCAACGGTTGGTTCAACTGCCGCAACAACGCTTGGGCTACCTTCGACCGCGAATGCCGCAGGCCCAATCGACCTGTATTTCCCGTCGCCCGCAGGGGAACTTTCGGTGCCGCCGGCACGATCACCGTCAATGGACCCGGCCAAAACATCCGGGCCAAAACGCGGAACCGGGCCGAGACCTCCGCGCACAACTCCTCCGCCATAGCCACGTCACTAACCAGCAACGGCAAACTGCGCGCCGTCTCCCGGCCCTTCGCGGCAAAAACCCGGCCCACCGCCTGCAGGCTGAACGGATCCGCCACCAGCGAATACAATCCGTCGGTGGGAATTGCGACCACTTGACCGCGCAGAATTGCCGCCGCCGCTTTGGCGATCACTGCCTCGTCCGGCTCGGCTTGATCAATTTCGAGTAAGTCTGTAGGCACTGTAAGTTAGCGTTTCTCAATTACGGCGGCGACGTCGAGTGCCATCTGGTAACGCCCAAACGGCGCGCTCAATTGAATCCCTTCCACCATCCATTGCACTTCGCGCGACATCTCCTGCGCAATCGCAATGCCCTCCTGCCGGGCCGCCTCGGGATCGGTCAACCGCTGCATCCGCCGCATGAACGGCTCGGGCACCGGCACCCGCAACTCGTCCACCATAAACTGCGCATTCCGGTAACTCGTCAATGGCCAAATCCCGCAGATCACCGGAATCCGGCAATGCTCCGTTCTCTTCAAAAACTCTTCCAGCAACCGAATATCAAATACCGGCTGCGTCACCACATACTCCGCTCCGGCCGCCACCTTGCGCTCAAATCGCCGTACTTCTTCATCAATGTTCAGCGCCCCTGGGTTAGCGCCCACGCCCAACAACAGCGCCGTCTGCGAACCCATCGGGTTGCCGCCAATGTCCAGGCCGTGGTTCAGCTTCGTCACGATATCGGCCAAGCCAATCGCGTCGACGTCAAACACCGCCGTCGCATGCTGGTGGGCACCCATCCGCGGCGGGTCGCCCGTTATGCAAATTAAATTCCGCACGCCTAGCGCGTGTGCGCCCAACAGATCGGACTGCATCCCCAAAATGTTCCGATCCCGGCAGCAGAAGTGCAGCACGGCTTCAATCCCGGCCTGCTCCTGGAAAATCTTACACGTAATCGCCGCCGATAGCCGGGCGCTCGCCCGTGGCCCATCCGGCACGTTGATCACGTCGATCCCCGCTTCTTTACATAACTTCGCTCCCGCCACTTCGCGCGAGGGATCCACCCCGCGCGGCGGCAGAATCTCGACAAAGGTCACAAACTGCTTCGCCGCGAGCTTGGCCCCCAACTTACTCTTCTCCGCTACCGGTACCAGCGGCATCTTCACCACCGGCGGCTTCGATTCGTCCACCGTAATCGGCAGCGATTTATGCCCCGGCTGCAAACTCCGCGCCTCGCTCCGGACTAGCTTGATGTGATCCGGCGTCGTCCCGCAGCACCCGCCGACAATCTTTACCCCCGCCCACAAAAACCGCCGCGCGTACTGCGACATGTATTCCGGAGAACACAAATAAATCTTTCGCCCTTCCACGTCCGCCGGATGCCCCGCGTTCGGCATCGCCGACACCGGCTTCTCGGTGCACTTCATGATCCGCTCAATCGTCTCGAGCGTCGCCTTCGGCCCCACTGAGCAGTTCAGCCCGATCACGTCCACCGGCCATTGATCCAACAGCGCCGTGAAGTCTTCCGTACTCGTGCCGTCCAGCATCGCCCCGTCGTCGTTGATCGTCACCTGCGCGATGATCGCCAACTCCGGACCCGCCGCCTCCCGCACCACCTGCACCACTTCCCGCAACTCATCGATCTGATAGAAGGTTTCGAGCACGATCAAGTCGACGCCCGCCTCGACCAACACCGCCGCCTGCTCGGCGAAAATCGCTCGGATCTCCTCCGGCGTCGTGTGTCCTGCCGAACCCACCCGCAATCCGCTCGGACCAATCGAACCCGCCACAAACGCCATCTCGCCCGCCGCTTCCCGCGCCAGTCGAACTCCCGCCTGATTGATCGCGACCAGCTTCTCACCCAAGCTAAAAGTCGCCAGCCGCGCCCGATTCGCCCCAAACGTGTTGGCTTCCAGAATCTGCGCCCCGGCCTTCACATACGCCTCGTGAACTTCCTTGACTAAGTGCGGCGCCGACAAGTTCAATTCATCGTAACAACGGTTGATGAAAACCCCTTTCTCGTACAACATCGTGCCCATCGCCCCATCGGCCACTAACACCCCTTGGGCGAGCGCCTCTCTAAACTCTTTCGCGCGGGTCTTCGGTAAGGTAGCTGTACTCATAACAATCCTCAAGTTTACCAGCCAGTCACATCCACCGGGGCACCGCTGGCCACCCCCAGTCGTTTCGCCGCCGACCCCTCCCGCAGCACAATCTCCAAATACCCCGCCGAACCCATCACCGCGTACAACTCGCCGTACTCACACTCGGCATAATGCGTCGCCCGCTTGGCCACCTTCTCAAATCCCACCACCAATTCGAACGGCCGATCCGCCAACCAACCGAACTCCGCCAGCGTCAGACTCGTCACCAGATTCCCAAACCGATCCACCCGCAGCACCGACCCACTCCACTGCCGCTTCGAAATCCGTTGATTCGTCCCCAGGTTCAACCGCAACGCGTCCTTCACCAGCTTGCCAAACTTCGCCGGCACCAAACCCGCCGCCAAGTGAGCCGCGCACGCCGCAAACACGTCCCGGCCGTGGAAGGTCGCGCTCACCGGCTTCAAAAACAACTTCTCGTTCGTGATCGCCCGCACCTTCGCCCCCGGCTTCGCCAGCGCCGTCGAAAAGATGCCGTTGTCCGGACCGATCAGATATTGACCGTCCACTTCCACGAGCAACGGCCGCCGCGAACTCCCCACCCCCGGGTCCACCACCGCCACATGAATCGTCTTCTTCGCAAACCATCGCCGCGCCTGTTCGAACACAAACGCCGCCTCGCCCACCTCGTACGCCGGCAGCTCATGCGTCAAGTCCACCACCGTCGCCTTCGGGCAAATCGAAAGGATCACGCCCTTCATCGCCCCCACGAAATAGTCAGCGTTCCCGAAGTCGGTCGTCAGCGTCACAATCGGCATCTACAGCACCAATTCGCGGGCAGACCCGCGCACGTCCATCTCAAATTCAATCGTCTCTATCGGCGGCCGCGAATAGTGCCACGTCACCCCGTGCGCCGCGCCCTGGCCCATCTTCCGCACCACATCTTCAGCCAGCAGGTGCCATACCGGATGCACTGTGTACATCTCCGCCACCGTCACCAGATCCCAGCCCACCCCCAGGCCCACCAGCCGTCCCGTCATCAGCCCCATCACGTACTGCGCCTTCACCCGCAGCGCCTCCGCCGAAGTCTCCCCGCGCCGAATCACGTCGTGCGGGTCGAGCGACCCCTCCGGCAACTCGCCCGCTCCAGCCACGATAAACGTCTTCCGCCCAATCTTCGACGGCACCGTGTACCCAAATCCGTACAAGCTCGGCTCCCCCGGTGCCCCGATTTCCGGAGCAATGTTCGTCCGGGCCACCGGGTTCATCGTGTCTAGAAACAGCCCCCACCCCTGCAGCACTTTCACGTAGCCCGCGTTAAAGTCGTTGAAGCCTTGAAACGTGAAAGGTCGCGGCGACCGCAGCTCCATCGAACAAAGCGCCGCCAGCGGTCGACCCACCTCTTCCAAGTGCGCCTTGACGCGGTCAAAACCAGAGGCCAAGGGCACCGGCTGGCCGAACCTCGCGTGCACAATCTCAAATCCCTCGGCGACTACAGCTCCGCCCGAATACGGCGCGATTCCGCGCACAAAAGAATAGTTGCCCTTAGGGTTGGCGACAAGCATGAACCCTATTCTAGCCCTATCGATTCGGCTACCATCAAGAGTGGCCTACTTCGACCATAACGCGACCA